>JAPLDP010000042.1 GCA_026391695.1 Bacteroidota bacterium | reverse complement strand
TTGATGGGATTCTTCCACAAGGGAAAACATTTGAGCCTGTCGCTCGGTGGTGTTACTCATGCGCTTGAAATTTATCAATCCGCAAAAGTAAACCACAACCTCAGGCTAAACAATATGCATCATGCCGAAGGCTTACGATTAAAAGACAAATTTTATACAATAATAATTTGTTGATATTATGATAACAATGAAATTAAGTAATAAATTTTCATTGAATTAAAGATAAAAGCCATTAAACTTAATTACTTTATTTTTACCTTAATGAAATTAATTTCATACTTAATTTTTCTTGATTTTTATGATTAAATACCCTAATTTTGCTTAATATTCTGTAATTTTTTAAATTATGGCAGGAAATTATTCATTCTTATCTCATCCATTTGAAGTTATTTTACGCAATGCACATGCTTTCTTGCCTGGCATTGATAAGGTGGTTGCCGTATACTTTGATTCTGAATCTGGAACGATACAGGCACGATGTGTCACCAGGGAATTTCAGCCGGGTCACATTGAAGCAATGGAGTTAGGTGATAGTAAGGTAATTTTGCAGAAGCAACGGCAGGACAAAAATCCTTGTATCTGGTGCAGTAAAGAAAATATACCGTTTATAACAACTCCCCCTGTAAACAAACAAGTGCAGATCATGGATGAGTACTCTAATATTATTCTTCAATTGAGATTTCCAAATGAAAATGACGAATACCAGGATATTTTATTTTTCTATTTCAAGGAAAATATCAGCAATTTTGGCGTAAGTACAAATAATAAATTGTTATCCACTGAAAATAAATCGATTATTAGCTTCATTTTATATAATTTCCTGAAAACAACATTTTCAATTATCCGCTCTGACAATCTAATACACAATACAGTCACTGAGAGTACCATTTCACTTATGTCACGTTATTCAAACATCTGGAATGAATTGGAAAGAAGCCGGAGAAATTATGGTGAAAGTCTTATGAACCTTTGCCAGCATTATATTACTGACTTCGCTGAGCAATTTGGTATTACATGCACTCTCGAAGAAAGAGCCACAGAAAGGATCCGGACTTATACAGGTGATATAAGGCATTTACTCAAGATCATAGAAAATGCAATCATTTTCGCAAAAAATATTGATAAAATCCGGAGCCCGAAAGTAATAAGAATATATGGATGGCATCTTAATTTTGACCAATTCGCTTACAATGAAATCTGTTCCAAGGTAGATGTTCTTGTTGGGGAAAAATATAAGAAGACATGGCTGTTATTAGAAAAGTTGGAAAATGCAGCCCGTGAAGTCAAGTCAAACAATAAAAAGTTGATCAGCGAAAATGTTGGAAGTCATTGCCCTACACCAATATCTGCTCCTGCGATTACTGATGCTATCAAGAAGCATAATGCAAAAATTCTCTATCTGATGAACAGATATCCAGAAAGATGGACGATTATTCGCAATGAATTCAGACCGGTCAGGAAGTTAATGGTCGGCGACGGATGATCACTGAAGTCTGTAATAGATTAGTGTAAGCCATTTTGAAGTATCTGTTTCAGTTTTTGGATCTGTAACATACACTTCCCAAGGTGGACCGGTATAGCTCAATTTTTTCAGCTCAAGATATTTTTGAATGGTAACGTGCAGCTCACCAGTTTTTTCATAAGGTCCATAAAAAGGAGCAAGAATCACTTTACCGGCGTGTATTTCACCAGCTTTCACTCTGCCCTCGCCTTGTACAGGACTTCTAACTGGTATCCCTGCATCAAAAACAAAGGGTTTTGTCGGATCCCAAGTATAAAATGCGGCATAAGGATGACCTGCAATCTCAATTTTTTTGTCCGACATATACGCCATCAATTCACCATACATTTCAGTCATTTTGAGACCAATTCCAGAAGCATCCGAAGAGTCTTTTATAAACAGAACCTGTTGGGCATCAATCCTGATTATTTTTACACCTTCTATCTCCGGTAAATTCTCGCAAAGATTTTTCAAGTTTGTCAATCCAAGGTCGTAAGTCTTTTTCATCATACCAGGCATAGCAAGCCCATAATATCTCCCAATGGGATAAGATAAATCTCCGATATCTAAAGACCATACAACCTTTGTACCTGTATCGGATTCGGTAAATTTCCATACGCATTCGGCCTTTCCAGCTTCCATGAAGTCAAGGGCAGCTTTAATGTATGTTGGCCGTATGCTTTCAACAATAGTCAATTTACCTGCACCGTCTACGGGACTTGTCCATTTCATCACAGCGCCTACATCGGACTCTGGTCCTTCAAACGCAAATCTCATTGCTGTATCTTGCTCCTCGAATGGTGACCAGGAACACCAGTTCTGCAGATTATTAACCTCTTCAAATATTTCTGAGGCCGGACATGTCATCTCCAGAGATCTTTCTAAATGAACCTTTGAAGGTAGAAACAAAGCAACAATTAAAAACAGACTAACTAAAATGAGAATGACAATAAATGTAAATTTTAAAGCTTTCATTATTAGTGATTTATCGGTTATGGAATGGTTAAAACAATACGATTTTTTAACATTGTAATTGTGGGTTCTAAAACATTCTTATCAGAGCAGATCATTATCAGGATGTAATTATTATATGCTTCGAATCTAAGAAATTCAGAATAATTATTTCTGGTGATAAAGCCACCATAGAATTCATCGAAATCCAGATATTTGGGGTTACCTTTCAACCTGGATTTACAACTATTTAACCAGTAGAGACTTTCGTTTGAATCATTATATTTTATGACCATAAGAATATATTGTTCGTTTTTTCCAGCAACAGCTTCCCTGATGCCAAGAACATCGCCGACATCGAAAATGTAAAAGCTATCTAATGCAATATTACCTCTCATATATTTAACATCATCAAAGCTGACGTTTTCAAGAGATAGCAAATTAATAAGTTCCGATTTTTCAGAAGTGCATGTGATTTCCTCATCTATGGATTTGCCAATTTTTTTAATCCCGTCAATGACTTCCTGTTTTGTATTATTTCCGCTAATTGTAACATAATAGCTGCCTTTCCAGAATATCAGGTAATAATTGAAAAACAATGCATCATGGCCATAGTCAACTTTTATACCTTTTGGTGATGACATTGACGTGAAAATGCCGTACGCAGCTTTGTTATCAATCATTTCATAAATTTCAACCTGAATGATGTCCTTGGCATTATTTGAGTATTTAACAGCCAAGACTTTATCAAATCCGAATTCCATATAAATATCTGCACCGCCATCAATAAAACTGAATAGTTGTTCCCCAACAAATAGTTCAGGTCGATCTATCATTTTCCAATCGTCAAATTCTATGGATACAAGCGAGTATAGTGAAAGAGAATCATTTCCAGTCTGGCCTTGAATAGCGTGACACATTAAAATCGTTTGCAGCAGAGTGCACAAATAAGCTATCCTGAATACTTTCATAAGTGTATTTAATACAGATTATATCTCTATCTGCCGGATATTCAGATTAGATAGATTCATGGATCCGATACCATGATCCTGGGCCATTTTTATCATCAGGATATTATTAGGATCGATTCCAATAAGTTTTGCTGTGAAAGCGTCCATCGCAACAGGATCAGTGCCAGCTGATACAGTCTGAGGTTTGATAATTTCTCCAGGTCCGGCAGGACCATTGGTTATGATGACTTCTGTCGTATCGACTATGCAAAGATGAGGAGATCTGACCAGGTTCAGGTCGGCAATGCATTGTGACAGATGTGGGATGTCGGCATAACCGCCCGGACCCTTATGGAAGAACTTATTGGTTGAATAAGGGCAGGCACCCATCATATTTTTGAGGTTACCGGTAAAGTGAGTGCCTTTATGATTCTTTGAAATTGGGATGTTGATGAACACATCACACTGGGTCATTTCAGGAACAATTTCCACATTTTTAAGTTTAATTCCCTTAGGAATAGCAACTTGTCCTGACCTGGTCCCTGTCTTTATGAGCCTAATGATGTCAGCATTTTCCTTGAATCTGCTACTTCTGCTCCAGTAATCGTCAGGGGGTCCTTTTAAACATATTACCTCCCTGGCACCTGCATCAAAACATAGCCTGACAACAGCCAGGGCGACATCTGGACTGGTATATGTTCCAGGTTTTTCCCAATCCGGGCTGATAAGCAGAGCTATGCGAGCATTCCTGTTCACAAATCTGCTGATACCTCCTATTCCTTCAATGGCTTTAATGGTTGCATTGTAATAATCTGATCCTTTGGCTACTGAAATATCAGGAAAAGGGCGTGCAGAATTTCCAAATAAAAACCATGGTTTAAGTGAAGTGCTAATGATTGTTCCAGCTGTGATCATTGCACCGGCTTTTATAAATGAACGACGGGAAAGATTTTTTTGCTTCATGATAATTTATTTCCCAAAGAGATATTAAACTCAAATTAAATATTCTTTGTTAGCGACATATTATACAACAAACAGAAATACAATTATTACCAGAAAATAATAAATAGGATTCTTTCAGTATCAAGATATAGATAATCACCAAGAATCTAATGCTAAAATAATGAATATTAATGAAAATATCAAATTATTTTTTTATAATCAGAAAAGAAGAATCCTTTTTCCGTCAGAGTAAAGTTTAAAGAATTGCTGTTTCTCAATGAGCAATCCTTGTTGTCTGAATTCTTTAAACTCGAAAGGTATATCGATCGGGAAAATTTTATTATTAAAGATAGGTGTGATCTTATGCACATCGGTGTGTCCAATGACCATATAATTCACTCCATAGAAATTCAAAATTTGATCTAAGAGGTCAACCGTTATTTCCGGAGGATTAGTTCCATCCGTGAAATATCCCCTGTACCAGAAGGGGCCATAAGTAAATAGCAAGAAATTGACCAGATTATCGTTATCTTTTAAAATTTTACCCTGTAAAAAATTTGATATATATTCATTGATCGTGTCAATAGAGAGTTTATAATCAAATAATTGTGGAGATATTCCTCCATGAATAAAAAGGATGTCATTGATTTTAACGGCTATGTTTTTTGATCTTAACCATTGGCCAAGAACAGTATTCGAAGTATAAAGCTGTGAATAGTTGATATCAAAGTAAGTGCTGAAGAATTGGTATTTTGGTGAGTTATACTGCAGGTCGTTTGTAATGTTCATCAGTTCATGATTGCCGAGAAGAACATGAACATCCCCTCCTGCAGCCCTGGCCTGTCTTTCCAGTTTATAGATCAGCCAAAGAATCTCAGTGACTTTGTCACCCCTATCGAACAAATCTCCAGTAAAAAGAAGATGCCCACTTCCCCACGTCCAGTCAAGTTTGTCATCAATGACAGCATTATTCCTTAAGAAATCGACAAGAGAATCATAATATCCATGCCTGTCACCAATAGCCAAGATTTTACCTACGTTTTCGAATTGGGACTTTTGGTTAAATAACGTCCGGTATATCTGATATGAAGCCGTGGTATCATAAGAAAATCCCCGGAACGGAATGACTTCATCTTCTTTTTTCCCAAAATAATGATCGATTAGCAATGTCATGTTTTCCGAACTGCCCCTGTTAAAATAATAGACTCTGATAGGGCCATCCTCTTCCCAAAGAACATGAGGTCCATCGGAATAGTCAGGACTATTTCGGTATGTATCCTTACGTTCAATCATTGTAGTGAGATACTCTGCAATAGCATCCTTATTGCTTGCGACAGCATTATCCAAAGCCATCAGGTTATGGTAATTTTTATGTTTGACATCAGCACCTCGTTGAACCAAAAGGCGTGTCATTCTGAGTGATGCATAACGGGCAGAATAGAAGAGAGCTGTATTATCCTTTGCATCGGTTGCATCTACACTTGCACCCCGATTTAAAAGAAAATGGGCAATTTCAAGCCGGTTCAGGTTGGCTGCATCCATGAGTGGTGTCAATCCTTTGGTAGCCAATTCAATATCTGCTTCGTTTTCAACCAGAAAAATGACTACTGTCAACTGGTTTGCCACAATAGCCTGGTGTAGCAGAGTTTTATCCTTTTTCTTACCAAAATACTGATTAACAGCATCGTTTTTCATTAAAGATTTTAATGTGATCGTATCCCCATTTTTAATTGCTTTGAAAATAGCTTTTTCATCTCCACCTGCGGACAATAATAAATTGTTACATAAACATATAAAAATGAGGATCAGCCAATTCGCCCAACTTTGCATCCAACAAGTAAATAATTTTTTGATCATTAAGAGTTAATTATCAATTATCTATATTCTATTTATTAAATAATTACTTTCGGTTTGGCCAACATGTGTCGAGGATTTCTTTTTTCACCTTTATCGGACTATCGATGATTTCGTAAAACTGATCGAGGTACTTTAATGACCAATATCTGCTGCCCTCATCAAGGGGTTGAAGGTTGCCGTAAAGATTATAGATCTGTTCTTTTAACGAACGGAATTTATTGAATGTCATTGCAAATTCTTCCGGAGTACGGCAGAATCCCCTGAATACTCTTTCGGTGACCGAGGATATGTTCAGTTCCTCAGCAGGTGCGGCATATTTGGTATTGACAATTCCGCAGTAATCAAAATCATACGGAACAGCCAAGGGTAATTCAAAAGGACTTGTCTGTACAATTTTGATGTTGTGCTGCAAGGATACATCCCAGTCAGGATTGCCAACCATGAATTCAAAGAGAGCAAGCAGGTTAATTAGGTTGTAATTAGTCCTGTCCTGATGAATATTTTTAATTTCTATGATCTTCCCTCCTATTCTTGGTGCCATCAGATCTTCATCTTCAATAAAAAAACCATAGCGGGTTATAGGTTCCATGTTACCTTCTATGTCTTTGTATGTGATACTTAACAAACGAACATGAAAACTGCTATCCGTCAATAAATTATAAATTTTATAAACTAAATATTCCCTTAGAACATACTGATCAAAAACCTGTTGTGTATTGCTACAGTGTGTAACAAGTTTGAGGCGACCTATGTCTTCAAAAGGCGTATTTTTTGTCTGTTTATCAGAGAATTTCACAAATAGAGGCGGAAAAGCACAGTGTTTAGGGTCCTTCCTGTACGTTCCCCTTGGTTTTACTTTCACTTTTACTGTATCGATAATGTCATCATTCAAGGTATAAAGAACCATTCCGTTATGATATACAGTGTCGGATTGCTTTTTTATTTCAGTAAAAATATTTTTGAAATCCGTAATCAGGGTAAGGGTAAAGATCTCATCTGACTTCAAAAAGTCATTCGCATCAGATTTTTGAGAAATTTGTGGATTGACTAAGGAATCTGACTTAGCGATGATGGATTGGGAGATGGAGGATGATGTATTGAACAGTAATAATACGAAAATGAAAAATACCTGTTTTCTCACAGTAAGAATATTTTGGTTAGTACAAACCATCAAAATTACCAAAATCACAGAAATGATCACAATTTGTCATTCCTGTTTTGTTTAACGTAAGATAAAAAGAATTATGGATGAAGTCGGAGGCAGATGAAACATGAATAATAGTAAATTCTCCACAGCAAAAGAATCCCTACATGAGATCTGAAAAATTGTACAAAAAAACCCTATAAAGGATTCGAACCTTAATAGGGCTTGAAGAATTAGATATAAAGGCTTTATTAGTAGACAATAATCTTCTTTGTGCATGTCTTCTCTCCTTGTGTTATCTGGAGAAAATATGCGCCTTTGTCAAAAGAGGATATATCAATTTCCTTATTGTATTTTCCTGAGAATTGGCCGAGTTCTTCAGAATATACCACTTTCCCGTTGCTATCAATAATATTTATTGAAGTGTTGGAGTTAATAGCTGATGAGAAACTCAATGAGAATTTCCCATTATTAGGATTCGGGAAAAATAACAGGTCATCGATGTCAAGCTCCTTTTCGGGAGTCGTTTCAAATTTTAATCCAGAATCTTTAAGTTTTGATTTCTCGCGTTCTTCAAGTTCATTCATGGTACAAGAAGAAATTATTATTATCTGCTCTTTTGATCTGTGAGAATATATATCAGCTTTACCGGGCTCATCCAATTTCTTTAAAAGTGAATCGCCGCATTGGGCCATAACAACGATAGTATAGTTCCTTGTATCTTCACTAATCTCCATAAGTTGGTCATCTTTTTTTAGGGCGACAACTCTACAGGTCTTATCCGCAGTTTTGTTTTCACCTTCTTTTACATATACAATTTTTTTAATTTTTTTATTATCAGTTTTATCGGCGTCATCTCCACAATATAAAATGATCTCTCCGTCCCCCCCCTCTCCAATTGTTATAGTTTCTGATTTATTGATTTCATTTTTAATTTTCGGGTCATCAATTGTCTTAATAGTAAAGTGTTTTATGGTGGAATCCCCTTCGATTTTGGTGTCACCTTTTTTGGTAATACAAATATGTTGTAAACAGGAATCTCCCTCGATTACGGATTTTTTTGACGTCATTATGCAAAGTTGATTAGTGCTTGAATCTCCTTCTTCAGTTACTGTGACGAAAATTCTGATAGCGCCATTATTTAATTTGTCACCTGAACATTCATGAATAGAGCTTGTAAGTTTTTTAATGGCTTTTTCTATGTTCTCATCCCCGTTCAACGAGCACGTTGTGTCAATGACTATGACTTTACCATTATTATCTGCAACCACCATCTTAATGGTTTTTGTTTCACATTTATGATCTTGAGCCCATGCCTTTCCGAATGTTAATGTAAAGGCTATCGAAGCAATTATAAAAATGACCTGCCAGAATAAATTTGTTGTTTTCATAAAGTTTATTTTTATTGGTTTGACAATTTGATGAGACAAAACTATTCACTGAATTTAAAATGAAATGTTAAGGACAGTTAAAAAAGGTTAATGCGAGGTTAAAGTTTCATGCTGATAGTTAATAATTTATAAATTTGGCACATGAATAAGAAACGGATCATACTTGTTATCATTTTTCTGAGCATTAGTTTGACCGGAATTATAGCTGTGCAATTATACTGGATAAGAAATGCTATCAGAATAAAGGAAGAGCAATTCGACAGGAAGTGTCAATGAGGCGCTTCGGATAACTGTAAAAAAGCTGGAAGCCACTGAGAACGCTAAAATGATTGAAGGGAAGCTTCAAAATCCTGGTACTGATTCGACCTATCTATTTGCAAATGATGACAGACATAGCTATATATCAAGCATAACGATCATGGATACGCAAGGGAATTCCTGTTTTGTTGCTGATAAAATTCAAGGTGATACTACACGCAATATCTTTGTCTTGAGGGAACAACCCGGAGATGACAGTACAGTGGTTGGTTTAAATATACATTCATGCAACTATTCTCTGGATACCATTCATTTAAATAAGGAAAGCCAGGGTGTGACAGTAATTACCAAGGAGAACCAGAAGGATTCGGTATATCTTACTGTTGGAAATCAGATGAAAAGGATTAACAGAAAGTCAAAAGATCTTGAAATGGTTTTTGAAAGAATGGTGGTAGAGGTGGCTAGTCGGCACAAATCAATAGAAGATCGTCTTGATACAACGATTCTTAAACAAATAATTCAAAACTCGCTTTCTTATAATGGCATAGAAATTCCTTTTGAATACGCCATTACAAACAGTGATACTGTTACTAATTCGGTTATTCAGACGGCCGGGTTCATTGCCAGTATGACTGGTTCAATGTATAAGGTAAATCTTTTTCCCAATGACATTATAGAAAGAGAGAATTCCCTTATCCTGGATTTTCCTGATAAAAAGCGGCATGTTTATAAATCATTGGCATTTCTAATGGCTGGATCATCATTTTTTACCTTCTTTATTATTATCACTTTTACATTAACGCTCTTGCTCATTTTTCGACAGAAAAAGATATCTGAAATCAAATCGGATTTCATCAACAACATGACACATGAGTTTAAAACTCCAATTGCTACTATCTCTTTAGCTGCTGATTCCCTATCAAACGAAAAGGTTTACAACAATATGAACCAGGTCATATATTTCTCTGGTATTATCAAAGAGGAAAGTAAGAGAATGAACAGCCAGGTAGAAAATGTCCTACAGATGGCTCTCCTGGATAAAAAGGACTTTAAACTTAAGTTTGAACTTACAGATATTCATGACCTGATTAAAACAGCCATCAAAAGCGTATACATCCAGATCGAAAGAAAAGAAGGTAAGATTGAATCATTTCTTGAGTCGGAAAAATTCAGTACTTATACTGACAAAGTTCATTTTACCAATATCATTTATAATCTACTTGACAATGCAATTAAGTATTCGGACGGCAAACCTGATATTAAAGTCGGAACTTATAGTAATACAAAAGGGATATATATTTATGTCGAAGACAAAGGTATAGGCATGAATGCTGCAATGCAGAGCAAGATATTCGATAAATTTTACAGGCAAGTTCCGGTAATGTGCATAATGTAAAAGGCTTTGGATTGGGATTGAGTTATGTGAAAGCTATAGTTACAGCCAACGGTGGAACAATCATGGTTAGAAGCACACCAGGAGAAGGAAGCAGATTTACAGTGTATTTACCATATACTTGGGGAGAAACAGTTGTTGAGGTATAGAGAAAAGAATGGAAAATGAACTTTCTAATTATTACAATGAATTAGTATGATTGTTAGTAATCATGACTAAAAGCAACGCTGACGATGCCATCCAGGATTCAAATATTTATGGTTGAAGATGATACCAATTTCGGTGCTGTGCTTAAATTGTACCTGGAGATGCATGATTTTGATATAACATGGATTGATGATGGGAATAAAGCCATAGCTTCCTTTAAGAATGGCTGTTATGATATCTGCATTTTGGATGTCATGCTTCCCCATATAGATGGATTTTCCATAGCTCGGGAGATAAAACAACGCAACAGTGAAATTCCGATAATTTTTTTAACTGCCAAGACATTGAAAGAAGATGTTTTGGAAGGGTTCAGGATCGGTGCTGACGATTACATCAAGAAACCTTTTGATTCGGAAGTGTTGATTTATAAAATCAAAGCCATTTTAAAAAGAAACAGTAAAAAGACATCACAATCAGATGAGATAAATATATTTTCTGTGGGAAAATTCAGTTTTGATTATCATCATAGGGTCCTTTCCGATCCGATACGGCAAACCTCAGTCAAGATTTCTCCAAAGGAAGCGGAGCTTTTACGTCTTCTATGCCAGTACGAGAACAATATTCTTCCTCGTGAACACGCACTGCGCAACATTTGGGGTGACGACAATTATTTTACGACAAGGTCGATGGATGTTTTCATCACAAAACTGAGGAAATACCTTAAGGATGATCCAAGTATCGAGATACTTACGGTTCATGGAATGGGATTCAAATTGACAACCTCAGTGCCATAATCCGGAGGATTAGTAAGTCTAACATATACACCGAAATCATCTATATGGGTGAAGCTCAGTACCCTCAGTCATTTAGGGGGGATGTGAGGGTTGACCAATAAAATTATTATCTAACCTATACGTATAAGTGGTTTTGGAGGGAATCGTATATATCAGTAATGTCATTAGAAATAAAAACCGTCATTTAAGATAACGGATGACAGACGTGAAATTAAAGGATATCATGAAATCCTGAAGGAAAAATCGTTGAATTTGTTTTGTATCTTTACCCTTTGGAAAAATTAATATTGTATACAGTTGAAATTTTTCAGATTTCATCTCAGTTACAGGACAGTGATTTTTGCCTTGATCATTATGGCTCTCACGCTGGCTGGGGGTATGATTATCGTTGCATATACCTATAAGTTACAGGAAGGTACATCAAGAATCATGGAAACCAATGTACGCAGTATGAAAGCTGCGCATGAGCTGGAAATCGCCTTATTTGACCTGAGGGGGTTAATATTTAATTACATTATTGATAAGTCGCCCAAATGGGTTGACTCACTGAATAAAGTAGAATTAGAATTTATTATTTCTCTTAACCGGGCCAGCGAAACATCCAATACACCGGAGGAATCCAATCTTATACAACAGATATCAGCCCTGTTTTTCAACTTTGAACAGGATTTTAAAAAGGCGGTTGTAGATTACAAAAGGGGGTACATTACACAAGCGAACTCCCTCCTATTACATGTCAACCAGAATCTGTTCCAGACGATATACGATAAGTGTAAATTATTTATACAACTAAATGAACAGGATCAGTCATTCTATCAGGAAAATCTCCAGCGGATAAATGATAATATACGTACTGCGATGTATGGTCTTGGTTTTGCAGGTATCGTCATGGGGCTTATTCTGGGGTGGGTGATCTCGCGTATCATTCTTAATCCAATCTATGAATTGATTCTAAAAGTTCGTGGGACTGCGGATGGAGAACTTGTCGAAAGCTTGCGAATGTCGCCGGGAAGAGAACTCAAAAAAGTCGATGAGCATATTCAAAGTCTGGTAGTACGAATAAATAAAGCACACGAGGACCTAGAAAAGAATAGGCAATTACTCGAGCGGTCGAACCGGTTAGCCACGCTTGGTAAAATGGCATCTGGTATTGCTCATGAAATCAGAAATCCCCTTACAGCTATAAAAATGCTTATTTTCTCGATAAAACAGAACAAAGACTCATTGCAGGAAATTCAAGGTGACCTTGACATTATCATCAAAGAAATTGACCGTATGGACAATTTTATTCAGAGTGTGCTCAAATTTGCCAAACCTAATGTGCCAAGCTTTACTCCGACCGATGTACATGTGGTTATGCGGGAAACACTTTATCTCTTAGGACCAAGGATCCGTCAAAACAAGATAGATGTTACTGAATCTTACTACCCTAAAGCAGGCACTATTCAGGCCGACCCTGACCAGTTGAAGCAGGTATTTATGAATATCATACTTAATGCAATGGACGCAATGCCTGAAGGAGGAATGCTTAATATTACGACAATGGCAACCGAGGAAGACATAAAAGGTTTAATGCAAAAAGTCCTGAAAATATCTATCAGCGATAACGGTCCGGGCATATCGGGAGATATTAAAGATACGTTATTCGATCCGTTTGTAAAGAATAAGGATTATGGCGTTGGATTAGGTCTATCCATAACCCAGCAAATCATTGAACTGCATCAGGGAAAGATTATCGCCACAAATAATCCAGACAAAGGAGCTACTTTTACAATCTATATACCATTTGTCGTATGACAGAAAAAGCGGTTAAAAGAATTCTTTTTGTTGATGATGAGGAGAGTGTGAGATATTCTTTCAGAAAACTCATCCATAAACATCCATATCAAGTATCAGATGCCAGCAGTGGAAAAGATGCTCTGGAAAAAATAAAAAATGAGGTGCCGGATTTGGTGCTTCTTGATATTCAGATGCCCGGGATGAACGGACTGGAAGTGCTCAAGGAGATTAAGGAGATTGCACCGGCTATACCTGTAATTATTATGACTGCGTATGGTTCAGGTGACAGGGTGATTACAGCTATGAAATATGGTGCTTATGAATTCATTGAGAAGCCATTTGATGTGCCACGGTTAAAAACATTGATTGATGAAGCTATTGAAACCGGGCAGCAAGGAAAGAAAGAAGTTATTTATTATTCAAAAGGGACTGGTGAGTACCAAGTTGGCAAGATCATTGGCAATAGTCCTGCTCTCAAAGAAGTTTTTAAGATGATCGGTCGTGTAGCAGCCAGTGATGCAAGTATCCTTCTTGTAGGAGAAAGCGGCACGGGTAAGGAGCTTGTCGCTCGGGCTATACATCAATATAGTAACCGCTCAGACCAATCCTTTATACCTATAAATTGTGCTGCCATTCCGGATACACTGCTTGAAAGCGAGCTCTTTGGTTATGAAAAAGGTTCTTTTACAGGTGCAATTGGCACGAAACCTGGCAAATTTGAAATGGCAGATAAAGGCACAGTTTTTTTGGATGAAATCGGAGATATGAGTCTGGCCATTCAGGCAAAACTTTTACGTGTACTTCAGGATGGCACTTTTGAACGACTCGGAGGATCAAAGCCTATCCGTGTTGATGTCAGGCTGATTACAGCAACAAATAAAAATCTTGAGAATGCCATAGCCGGAAAAAATTTCAGGGAAGACCTTTACTATCGTTTGAAAGTTATTACAATAACCTTACCTCCATTGCGGATACGAAAGGAGGATATCCCGGAACTGGTAAAATATTTTCTCACAAAGTATGGATTCGAATTAAACCGGCAGTCGATATCCATCACATCCGAAGCACTGGATGTTCTTACCCAGTATGATTGGCCGGGTAATGTCAGGGAGCTGGAAAATCTGATGAAAAAAGCAGTGCTATTTTGTAAAACCAACACCATCACACCCGAACTCTTTGATGAGGATTTAAAAAGTACGGTCAACGATCGTAAAATGCTGTCGGCTAATAATCTTTCCGCCTTTATACCAGAAAGCATTGACAATTATCAAGGTCAGATATACAAAAAAGTGATGGAAGAGGTGGAGAAGGAATTAATCATCAACATGCTCAAATATGCCAATGGAAATCAGGTAAAAACCGCTAAAATATTAGGTATTTCAAGGGTCATGCTTCATGACCGAATAATTAAATACAGACTTAACCCAGATAATTTCTGAGGGCACTATTTTTCCGGGTAATATGTAAGAACATTTTTCACAATGTAAATTTTGTTTACACATTTTCGGATTGATTAAAATTTTATTAACGAATTTATAGACTTTAACTAATTCACTATAAGCCTATTAGGTGAAAAATTTAATTTTGGTACATCCTTTGTTAAGGCAGTCGCGCCAAAACGATTAGGCAATATAATAATTGATTTTGCTTATCGTAGATACAACAGGCACTAACTAACAAATAATATTAACCAAAAAAGGAGGATAAAATGAAAAAGTTAGTTCTTAATTTAATGGCTGTCAGCGCGATTGTTCTTTTATTCGCTGGCTGTGCAAAAGTTCCGGAAGAAACTATCACTGCTGCTCAGGCTGCTGTTGATGGCGCAAAAGCTGTGGAAGCTGACCGTTATTTACCGCAGGAATTTATGGCTCTGCAGGATACATTGAAAGTTGCATTAGCAAATGTTGAAGATCAGAAATCCAAATTCTTCCTCACTCGCAACTATGACAACGCTAAGAAAATGCTCGAAAGTGTGATCGCCAATTCAGCAACTGTAAAACAGAATACTGAAACCAAGAAAGCTGAGATCCGCCAGGCAGTTCAGGACACATTAGTTGTTGTTCAGACTCTCATTACTGAAAATAAGGAATTGATTGCAAAGGCTCCTAAAGGAAAAGAAGGTAAAGCTGCTTTGGAAGCTATCCAGAATGACATCACTGTCATTGAAGCATCACTGAATGAAATCAACACCCTGCTTACCAATGGCGATTTCCTCACAGCTCGTGACAAGGTCAACGCTGCAAGAGAAAAAGCTTTTGCTATCAATACTGAATTGAAGGATGCTATTGCCAAGAAAACAGGCAAGAAGAAATAATTTTGTTCTGGAAATATAAACACTTACTTGACGTTAATATACATTAAGTTAATGACAGTGTTTAAAAATCCATAAACCAACAAAAGATATTGACCATGTTGGTAAATTTGCAAACCCCGGAGCTGAAATCACAACTCCGGGGTTTTTATAATTATTCAACATTTGGTGATGAAAAAGCGTAGACGAAGGTTAAAACTAGTGCTGGTTTCTTTAATGGTACTGGTAATACTAGGGCTAATCGGCTTTGGATTAGTTGCCTGGCTTATACCTGTGCCGCCCATGGCCGATATTCAGCGATGTCAACAGGCACTGAGCGAAGCAAAACAGAAAGGGGCAGAAGAATATGCCACAAAGCTATACCGGGAAGCGGAGTACAACTATGAAAAAGGGATGAGAGAATGGAAATATCAAAATGAAAAATTTTGTTTATCGAGAAACTATGACAGCCTGAAAAATATTATCAATTTAGCAAAAGTAAAGGCGGACAGTGCTTCTGTTATATCATCAAAGCTTAAGTTATCGTTAAAGGATTTGATTGAACTTGAAGTCAAATCCATACAAAGTTATATTAACGAATTTACAAATATATATGCCAATCTTCCGATGAGCGCGGCTTTAAGAAAAAATTTCACGAAGGGGCAGATGTTGATTTCAGAAAGTAAAGAGGTTTACGAACGTGGCGATTTGCAGGGGGCAGCCGATAAGCTAAAAACTGGTAAGAACCTCATCATGAAGATTAATAAGGATGTTGAAAAAATGCTTAAGGGCTATCTTGAGAATCTACCCAAATGGCAGAAGTGGGTAGATGAGACAATTGAATGGTCAAAGAAAAACAAAGAATCAGCCATCGTGGTCGACAAAATGTCGCAACTATGTATTGTGTATAAAAACGGAAAGATAAAACAGCAATTCCGGGCGGAATTCGGTAAGAATTGGCTGGGAGATAAACGTTACAAAGGTGATAAGGCCACACCTGAAGGACGCTATCAGATCATAAAGAAATTGGGACCCAAGTATACAAAGTATTATAAAGCTCTCCTGATTAATTATCCGAATAGTGAAGATAAAGACGAGTTCGCGAGGGAGATCAGAAATGGCAGTTTGCCAAAATGGTCAAAAATCGGGAACCTGATCGAAATACATGGAAATGGAGGTAAAGGAATAAACTGGACCAATGGCTGTGTGGCATTGAGCGATTCGGATATGGATAAGCTGTTTGAGTATGCTAATGTCGGTACTCCGGTAACGATTGTCGGATCATTAAAGAGTTTTTCGGAGCTGAAAGAACCATATAATTGACAATTAATAAATTGAAAATCTGTTAAGAAATGAATTCTTTTTCAAATGAAAAAAGTATAAAAGAGAAGAAAATGAACAGATTTATCGGAACAACAGACGAAATTTCTGCACCTGCCGAGCGTCAGCCAATAATAAAGAAATCATGGCTGCTCATTTTTTCCGGGGTGTTTATCATGATAATACTTTGTACGTTAACCCTGTTATTTTCAATCCCTATCCGTGAAGTCATGCTAACTTTTTTCAAGGATCCAAACTTCCCCTCCCATCGACAGGCCATTTCAGCATCTGAAATAGAGAGTTTAATAGGCCAGAAGATAAAGAACATTGCCACCTTGCAGAAGAAAGTGGATAAGCTCACACCAAAAAATCCTTATCTGATTATTAATACAAGTGAGAATGAATTTGTTTTGAAAGAAGCTGATTCCATTATCCGGAAAGGTATTTGTTCAACAGGCAGTTATGTATTGCTGGATGCCGGCGCAGATCAGAAATATATGTTTAAAACTCCCCGTGGTCAGTTTAAAATTCAGGGAAAGACTGAATCACCTGTATGGCGAAAACCTGACTGGGCGTTTATCGAGGAAGGTCTTCCTATACTTGCGCCCGATGCCCCCGAACGATATGAGACAGGTGTATTAGGCGACTATGCTTTATACCTTGGTCATGGTTACATGCTACATGGAACCATCTATAAAAGATTTCTGGGAATGCCCGTCACTCATGGTTGTGTTCGCTTTGGCGATGAAGATCTTGAGATCATTTATAAAAACCTTCAGGTTAATTCTAAAGTTTTTATTTATTGAGTTTATGTATATTTAACTTTGTGCATTATGGATCAAAATAATTTTGACACTTCACAAGTGAAAAAATCAGTAAAAAGGGTCAACAATTCCAGGCAGTTATCTCTGCTTATTAAATTAGTATTCATAGCAATAATAATTTTCCCTGTAAGTGCTTCGATATATTATTTCGGATACCGTCCGCTTAAAGAATCTATTTATATCAGCAAGTTCGATAAAAAAAATAAAAACTCCGGAGCGACAAAAGAGCAAATCAAGTTATCTGATAAATTACAAACTCTTGAACTTGATGAATCGTATCTGAATTCACGTCTTAAAATGGCCGTGACCGATTCAGTCAGCTTATCCATTAATTTGCATGACAGTGTATTGAATATGGAGATTAAAGGTGTGGTGGTCAGGACCTGTAAGATATCAGATTATAAGATAAGTAAGGGTTTTATGAAGATGACGCATGAACAACTGCATGACTGGATTGACAATCCATTCACGCTACAAAATACTGTATCGACTATTCTCGCGGCACCGGTGGTATATATCAAAGCTCCTAAAGATACTATTGAGGCTGGTCAAAAATCACAAATACCTACACTTCCAGCTGATACTGCAGTTTATTACAGATTAAATTTCGACAGGGATCTGGTTGTGGACATAGACCAGAAGGAGACTCCTCCGTCGGAAGGTAAAAAGGAAAGACGCAAATACAGATTTCATAATCTTTATCAGGCAGCAAGTGATAATATTAGGTTCTTATTTCATTCAGAAAAATCACGGTATAAATTATGGATGAGGTTGGAATTATCGAGGGAAGATGCAAGGATCGTTTATCGTGCACTACCTGATAAGGCAATGTTGACTCTGAAGATCAGATAATTAAAAACTATATCCATGACTCCCTATCCACTCCGCAGATTTAAGCTTATTATAGATGATCCTTGGCTGGAACCATGTGAGAGGGACATCGAGGCCAGATACATACGATTCCGTGACCGTTTAAATCAAATCAACAATGACTATGGAAGTTTGATAAAGTTTGCTGATGCCTACCACTTTTTCGGTATAAATTATGATAAAGCCCGCAAAGGATGGATCTACCGGGAATGGGCACCAGCTGCACAGGCTTTATATCTGACAGGTGATTTTAATAATTGGAACCGTCTTTCGCATCCTCTTACAAGAAAAGGAAATGGTGTTTGGGAGATTTTCCTAGATGAGGAAATATATAAAAATACATTTGTTCATGGTAGTAGAATCAAGGTTGTTGTTGGATCGGTCAAAGGAATGACTGACCGCATTCCGGCATATATAAACCGGGTGGTTCAGGATGATGTGACCAAGGACTTTTCAGGACAGTTATGGTTTCCTCCTTCTTTTGACTGGCATGATGATGATTTTGATATTTCCAGGCTGGAACAGTTATTCATTTATGAATGCCATGTAGGTATGGCACAGGAAAAAGAAGGAATAGGCACCTTTCAGGAGTTCATACGTAATAATCTTCCTGTTATAAAAAAAGCCGGTTACACTGCAATTCAGCTGATGGCCATACAGGAGCATCCTTACTATGGATCATTTGGTTATCATGTTTCGAATTTTTTCGCACCTTCCTCACGTTTTGGCACTCCGGAAGACCTGAAAAATTTGATAAAAGAAGCACATCACCTGGACATTGCCGTCATTCTTGATGTGATTCATTCCCATACGGTTAAAAATATTAATGAGGGGCTAAGTGAATTCGACGGATCTGACGGACAGTATTTTCATGCCGGAGAACGAGGTATTCACCCGAACTGGGATTCCAGACTATTTGATTATGGAAAGACTGAAGCCCTGCAATTCCTATTATCTAACCTGAAATACTGGCTCAGGGAATTTCATTTTGACGGATTTCGATTTGATGGTGTGGGCTCGATGATGTATTTTCATCATGGCAATGAAGTCATTGATAAGAGAGAGAAATATTTTACTGAAGGAGTGGAATGGGATGCCATCACTTATTTACAGCTTGCCAACCATCTGGTTCATACCCTTAATCAGAATAACGTAACGATTGCAGAAGATGTCACCGGTATGCCAGGTTTATGCAGGCCCATTCATGAAGGTGGCATTGGATTCGATTACCGGCTGGGTATGGGAATTCCTGATTATTGGATAAAATTGCTTAAAGAGCAAAGAGATGAAGACTGGAACATTTATGAAATGTGGCATGTGCTAAATGACAGGTTACCAAATGTAAAGACAGTAGCTTACTGTGAGTCGCACGACCAAGCGCTAGTCGGTGACAAGACACTTGCTTTTTGGTTGATGGATAAAGAGATGTACTACCATATGCAAAAGGAGGATGATAACCTGATTATTGCCCGGGGTATTGCTATCCTCAAAATGATCCGTTTGTTTACGATATCACTTGGAGGTCAGGCATATCTGAACTTCATGGGGAATGAATTCGGTCATCCCGAGTGGATTGATTTCCCTAGGGAAGGTAACAACTGGTCATATAAGTATGCCCACCGACACTGGTCTTTGTCTGAAAACCCCAAGCTTAAGTATCACTATCTTTCCCTGTTTGACAGAGAAATGCTAAAAATCATTGGAGAGCACTCCATACTCAAGTCTGCTTTTGCCCATCAGCTAAATATGGATAATGAAAATAAAACGATCATCTTTGAAAGAAACCGGTTAATCTTTGTTTTTAACTGGCATGTCAGCTGTTCATCAATGGATTATACCTTTATGGTTCCTGAACCCGGAGAATACCATATAATTCTGAATACTGACAACTCACGTTTTGGAGGGCATGGGCGGATCGATGAAAACATTCATTACTTTTCGCACTACGATGCTTATAAAAAAATAAATTATCTCAAAATATATAACACCAACAGGACAGCTCTTGTATTTAAGAAACTTTAAATTCAGCATTATTAATTCAGGGCGATATTATAAACTATCAAAGATCCGTTTTAAGGTTTTATCTTAATCAGCGGTGAGGCGCATTATCAACTCAGAATATGCGAATCTTATATCCTGAATTAGAGGCTGATCTGCCTGAAAATGAATATTTTCAACCTTGTTTACTGGTACAACCCGTACATTAGTTCCTGTAAGAAATAGACCCTGATATGCAGGGAGTTCTTCAAGAGGAATTTTTTTTTCAATAAAATTTATATCCATCTTTTTACAAATACTTATAATGTGTTTCCTGGTAATACCAGGAAGTACATCTTCTACAGGCGGGGTATAAATTTCTGAATTTCGGACTAAAAAGACATTTGAACGGCTGCCTTCAGTAATCAAACCATTCCTGTCGACTAGAATGACCTCGGTAACTTTATTATCCATGATGGCTTTATCGGCGAGCCGGCGAAATGACATATTATAGAATTTAATATTGGGATTCAGCCGCTCGGAATGAAGCAATCCAACTGGCACGCCGTGGCTGTAATCTTTTTCGGTCAGCTTTGCAGGTTCGATATAATATACGATACAATGTTTAATATCTGAGAAGTTGAAAATGATATTTACACTTCCATTTTTGACTTGGTTAATAATAAGTATTTGATTGAATTTCGCGATAATTTCTTCCCTTGACAACCAAAGTTTCAGATTGGCCATAGAAGCTGAATTTACAAGCCTGTCAAGGTGGTCGTCAAGAAAAAAGAAATGTCCATTTTGAAAGCCGGTCACTTCATATAATGTTTCACCCTGTTCATAAAGAGATGGGCTATAAGTTATGGCAGGCAAAATCTGATCATCATATATAAATTTATCTCCAGAAATATTTCTCATAATCATTAAATATTTATTTAAAACATATTATACTTTGTGACAAGCAATCCATAAATATTATGTTGCTCTGACCACTTTTTCAACTACCTTGACTTTCATCAATCTTCGTATCAAAAAATCAAGTTGTCGGGCATCTTTGACATACACCCGTATGCTTCCTTCAAATTTATTTCCATTTGTTTCAAAAGAAATAGAACGAAGATTCAGCTTAAGTTGAACAGAGATAAGATCAGAGATTTTATTAATCAATCCCAATTCATCTTTCCCTGTGATTTTAAGACTCGCCAAGTGGGGTGTGGCATCACTATCGGATAGCCATTTAGCTTTAATGATGCGGTAACTGTATCTGATCCGCATCTGATCAGCATTAGGACAATCGCTGCGGTGGATCTTAATACCTTTCCCCACGGTAATAAATCCAAAAACATTATCACCATAAACCGGATGACAGCATTTAGCGAATCTATAATCTTTAAGATCAGCATTACCATCAATGACCAATAATTCTTCACTGGCAAAAATCCGGGGCGCAAGCGGTAAGGATAATGTGCTGGCTTCGTGTTGCCTGACTTCCTGTGCAGTCTGAGTGATCGATTCAAAGCAGGTTCTGACTTCTGAAATATCGATAGATCCATTTGCCACTTTATGATATAGCTCAAGGGGATTATCTAATTTAAAATATTCAAGAAGTGCATTGATCGTTTCATTGCCTAAAGTAAGCTTCAACTGGTTGAGCTTTCGAATTAGGATATCTCTGCCGGTACTGGCATCATAATATGTCTGCTCATTAAGTGCTCTCTTAATTTTCGCCTTTGACCTTGCGGAAACAACAAAATTTAACCATTCCGGATTAGGTTTCTGGGATTTGGACGTAAGTATTTCGACCTGATCACCATTTTTCAACACATGTTTAAGTGTGACAAACTTTTTATTCACCTTTCCACCTGAGCAAGTATTTCCAATAGAGGTATGAATATGGTATGCGAAGTCGAGTATAGTAGAACCTGCCGGAAGTTTTTTGAGATCGCCAGCCGGGGTAAAAATAAAAATGTCATGTGAATATAATTCAATTTTTGAAGAATCCGGATATGCAGGATGATCAGAAAGTGGCTCCTCGAGTTTTTTCCTTATGCTAGTCATCCATTCATCATTATTGAGACCAAAAACCGACTCTTTATAGCGCCAATGTGCAGCACCTCCATGTTCAGCTATTTCATCCATACGCCGTGTCCGTATTTGAACCTCAACCCATCGACCCCCGGGTCCGATGACCGTAGTATGAAGAGATTCATAGCCGCTCGCCTTTGGTGTTGTAATCCAGTCACGCAACCGTTTGGGATTGGGCTGATAAATGTCTGTGACAACTGAATATATTTTCCAGCAATCCGATTTCTCATCTTCCATGATCTTTTCAGAAATAATACGGACAGCAAAAAGATCATAGACTTCTTCAAAATCGACATTCTGTTTTTTCATTTTACTCCAGATTGAAGATATTGATTTTGAACGGCCTTTAATCTCACACTTAAAATCCTGATGGCTTAATTCTTTTTCAATGGGTTTGATAAAAGAGTTAATAAAGGCTTCACGTGCAGAAGTTGTTTCCTCGAGCTTTCGTTCAAGTGAATGATATATTTCAGGATAAATACATTTCAGTGCACGTTCTTCCAATTCAGTTTTTATATTATAAAGACCCAGGCGATGGGTGATCGGCGCATACAGCAGGGACGCCTCACCGGCAATTTTCTTTTGAATATCAACCGGCAGCCGGTCAATATTCCGCATATAGTAGAGACGGTCGGCGAGTTTAATAAGGATGACACGAACATCACCTGTCATTGTCACTAAAAACCTGATAAAATTTTCGGTATTAACAGTTGTTCTTTCTGGTGATAGACCGGCAATTTTTGTCAGGCTGACAACTATCTTGCAGATTTGTTGTCCAAACAAATGTTCAAGTTCACTTTCTTTGTAAGCTGAGCATTTAAGAATATCATGTAAAAGTGCACTGACGATTGATACGGTGCTTAATCCTATTTCTTCAGTAACAATCAATGCGACATCTAAAACATGTGAAATATAAGGAGCGCCTGACTCTTCCTGCTGGCCAGCATAAATTTTCACTGCCAGTTCGTACGCTTTTTGAATGGTCAGAAGATCGTCGTTACCAAGGAAGTTTTTACAGGAATGTAGAAGATTACCGTAATTTGCCTGAAATGTATTTTCGTCTTTGTCCAGTTGCATCTTTCATAACTGACCTCGGTTCAGTCATATTCAATTTAAAACCATAAATTAAAACTACGATACCAATTAATGTAATTTAACAGTTTTCACAGGTTTTTGTTGTTGTTTGTTATCACCGGGGGATAGCTGACCTGTTTTATAATATTTTTTTGCCTCAGGAAGAAAAGACTGGAGAGCTTTAATTCGGTTATCGTCATTCGGGTGGGTACTTAAGAACTCAGGAGGTTTTTGCCCACCGGCAGATTTCATTCTCTGCCAGAATTCAATAGCTTTAGCAGGGTCAAAGCCTGACATAGCCATAAATACCATTCCCAGCTTATCGGCTTCATATTCATGTTTCCGGGAGTATGCTAAAACACCTAGCTGAGAACCAACACCATATGCTGTAAGAAAGATATCCCTGGTCATTTGTGGTTCTTTCTGCAAAGCATAATCGAGAGTGACACCACCAAGATAAACTGCCAACTGTTCGGTCATACGTTCATTGCCATGTTCAGCGACAGCATGTGCCACTTCGTGCCCCATCACCGTTGCCACACCAAAGTCATCCAGTGTAATCGGCAAAATCCCTGTATAAAAGACTATTTTCCCGCCGGGCATGCACCATGCATTAACTGTTTTATCATCAACGACATTAAATTCCCAGCTATAATCTTTAATCTTATCACTCATATCATTCTGCTGAAGGAACTGAATAACACCTGCTGAGATTTTATTACCTACATTTCTGACTCCGGCAACGCGGTTATCAGAAGCCGGCAAAGGCGGATGTTCTTTAAGGAAGTCCTGGTAGCTTGCAATACTCATGGTGAGGATCATATCATTGGGTAATAAAGTAAGGTGCTTGCGCCCGGTGATCGGCACTTTTGAACAACCGGCAAATACCAGCATGCCTATTGTGAGGAAAAAAATCTGTCTAAGGTATTTCATGCTATAGGATTTTTTATTTGCCTTATAAATCAATTAGAAAGGTTTATTTTATCTCTACAGTCAGGTTATGGAGACCCATTTCTTTCGCCACTGGTCTTAGTTCAGCATAAGCTCTGCTTTTTATACTACATTGCCGTTCTTTCCCCATTGTTGACTAAATTAAAAATCAGAATCTTTCGTTTTCTTAAGACAAAATTACTCAAAATCATGTTATAGTGATAACATAATCCGTTAATCGCATTAAAGGTTTAAATACAGTATTTTTGTAACAAACGGATAATATCATCATGTTTAATATTTTCATTGATCGCCTTGAAGAAAAGTTAAAAGAACCCTTGCCAGGGCTTTTTGCCCATTTGAAGATGGCTTCAGAATCGAGATTAAAATGGATACGGGAAATGACAGATGCGTCACTGGCTATGGAAAGCAGCATTCTTATCCTTCTTTTTCCAGATGACCATCTTATAAAAACCGTCTTCATCCTCAGGCCTGATAACAGTGGAGTGCATAGCAGACAGGTCAGCTTTCCAGGTGGTCGCCATGAAAGCTGTGATATCACACTTTTTGATACCGCCCTGCGGGAAGCTAATGAAGAAATTGGCGTTAACATTAGTGAAATCAGAATACTTGGTCATCTTACAAATCTTTATATTCCTCCAAGCAATTTTAATGTTTTTCCTGTTGTTGGAGCCATTTCGGATAAACCAGCATTTAGGGCAGATGAAAATGAGGTCGACAGGATCATTGAAGTCAATCTGATGGACTTATTGGATGACCGGAACATGATTAGAAAAGAGATTGAAGTCCATAACGTTAAAATCACCGTTCCATGTTTTGAACTTAACGGTGTGACTATATGGGGAGCAACGGCTATGATACTCAGTGAGTTCCTTGAAGTTGTAAAAACAGTGATCAATGATCAATGATCAAAGTCATCATTCTTCAATTTTTATTTCGTATGAAATTTCAGCTGCCTTGCGGAGCATGGCAGAGACTCCACAATACTTTTCCTGTGAAAGGCTGACAGCTTTCATAACTTTATCCAGTGACAGGTTCTTCCCTTTTAATAAATAAATAATATGAATTTTTTTATAGATTTTGGGATAATCATCTGAAAGTTCGGCTGTGACTGACAGGGTGAAAGATTCGGGTTTGGCTTTCATTTTATCAAGAATGGAAACCACATCCATTCCTGTGCATCCTCCAAGCGATGCCAGTGATAGCGGCTTTGGACGTGGTCCCCGACCCTTCCCTCCTGCTTCATCTGACGCATCCATAATTACTTTATGACCATATATATCCGCTTCGAAACTCATATCCCCAGCCCACGAAATTTTTACATTATGTTCCATTGCTCCTTAAATTAATAATTAATAATTGGATCTAATTGTCAGATAATAAACGATAAATAATAGTTTTTGTTTAAAAGGTCATCGTGAACTTAGTTCACAGGTGATTTTTCAGAAAACATTATAAAGCAGTGAGAACTTAAAAGCAATTCCTGGCATGGGGTAATCCTGAATAGCCTGATAATTAGAATTCCAAACATTATCGACGTTAAGCTGAAAGCTAAATTTCTCTTTCAACAGAGAGAAATCCCTTGAAAAAGAAAAATATCCGATGTTATATGGCGGCAGGGATTGGCTGTTGTCGCTGCTGACGAACCTCTGACCAGTGTAGTGATGAGTATAGGAGAATGTTATTTTTTTTATGCATATCGTAAGTCCTGCTAAGCCTATATGTTCAGGCACATAAATGAGTTGTTTCTGATAAGAACCATCAATACTTTCTTCATTTGTTGACCGTGTATAAGTATAGCCTGCTTTCAGTAATATGGTTGCATTGAAGATTTTTTTTTCAAATTCCCCATTGAACTCCAGTCCCCTGGACCAAACTTTCTGGATATTCCGGGGTTGCCATATCATATAGGATTCATCTACCGGTAGCCAGATAATCCAATTACTGATCATGGAATTAAACACATCGAAATAGATAAAGTACCGCGAGGTCATATTTTGACTGACAGGTTTGAAAAGTACAGTAGCCTCTTCATTCCAGCTGACCTCAGGATGCAGGTCAAGATTTCCACCAGGTTGCCAATATCTTTCATTGAAAGTCGGAGCCCTGAAGTTTCGTGAAATGTTGATTTTTCCTGATACCATTTTAAATAAGGGGCCTTCGATGCCGACAGAAGGTGTGAATGGCTCATCATAGCCTTCTGTCCAGCCCTGGTGAATATGAACACTTGACTGCCAGTTTATCAACGGAATTAAATAACTCAATGAAGTATAACAGCCGATCTGATTTTGTTTAACATTTTCATTGTAAGAATCAGCTTTGCATGTCATAAAACGTATATCAACACCTCCATTGATCCGAATCCGCTCAGTCAGCTGCTTTTTGGCTTCCGTTTCCAGTATCCAAGAATTGCTGATAACCTTAGAATCGATTGAATAAAAGTCGTTTATATCAACGTAGTGAAGGTAGTCATTGAACCAGGCAATTTTAGAAGTAATAGAACCTGATGTAAAATCCTTTCGCCATGTAAGGGATGATCGCAGTGAATTATCTTTTTCATCAGCGTTACCGGATTGCAAGGTCATAGCGGAAGGTATTCTTCTATCGGCAGTTTGCCACCAGATATTGGCAGTGAGATAATTTCCCCTTTTAATAGCATGACTTATCTGTTGTAAAAAACCATAAAAGAGATTATCAGAATTCTGTTGCCGCTCCTCAGGATTTCCCGTTATTGAATTATTATGAAATGGAAAATCATTTTTTGCCTGATGATAATATACAGCTGTTGATGATATCCACTTATCATTCGAAAGCAATATTTTGGTAAATCCTGAATAGTCATGGAAACTACCGGCACCAATTCCCATGCTGATTTTTTTATCGTTTCGAAAGGTGTTAGAATTATTGATATGAATACTTCCGCCGATATTGCCACCGCCAAAAACCGAGCTGGCGCCACCGTACTGAACTTGGATATTTTCGAAAAAATAAACAGGAATAAGTCCGATATCTGTCATTCCGTTATTTGGAGGACTTATAGAAAGCCCATTCCAGAATACCCCAGTATGGTTTGATGACGTTCCCCTTAATGAAATTGTTGCCAGGCTACCTAAACCGTACGTTTTGATACAGACAGGTGTTTGGCTCACAAGGAGATCAGAGAGCGTCTTTGAACTGGCTAGTAATAGTGATAACGAATCAAACGAATGCACATTTAATCCGGTAGCGTTATCGGTCAGTTTGGTAGACATTATGGTCACCGTTGAAAGGATAATGGAACTGTCGGCAGAAATCTTTTGAGCAAGACATGGATTGCCAGCAATCAAACAACAGATGCCAATAAAAAAATAATTGAATTTATGCATGTGCAAGGATATTAAGTTGATTAATGCTTTTTACCCGAAAGCTAACTCCGTGGCTTATATACTGGCAGGTCTTCTGACTCTCTCCTTTTTTGAATGCCTTCCCATCCAAACTATTACGGACAGTGGCAGGGGTATTTCAAAAAGCTTTAGAGATTACAGCAGCGGGAACTGTTCAGGACTCTCACCTGATTCCCTCTTGGGTGATTAATTTACGGCTTAAAATAATCACGCCAGTACAATAACAAAAGTAATAATTCTTTTTCATCTCTGCATGCCGATTCCCCGGAATAGTGAACAAGTAATTAACAAATCCGATGAATGTTTCAAAATGAGCCTGAAATGGGCAGTCTAGCCTGCACGGATGGTGAAATCGGAACATAAAAAAAATAAATGAAAAAAAACATCAGATTGCGGTTTAAAAAAAATATTTATATTTACAAACCATAAATGAAGAATTTAAAAACTATTTTCATAAGGAATATGAAATACGCGAAACGTGCTTTTTCGATCATATTATTCATTCTTTCGTTCCTCATTTTAGCATCATGTGCATCATCATCAGGCAAATACACAAAGTATCCTTCCGCATATTCCAAAAATAAAAAGATTTCCCGTTCTCATTCGCTGAACGTGGCAAAGCAATACAAACCTGTCTCGAAAAAGTATATTATCAGTAACAGGAGGCAACCGACTATCCGGTAAGGGGTAATGACATTGAGGTTCTAATGAATGTTGATTTTGTGCACATCTTCTTGAATGAATAGCTTATCACATTTGTTGACAACTATTTAGCTTCAATTCCATTTTTATATTTGACTGCTTTGATAATGTTACCGATCGTATCACATTCATTCCAGATTCCATTTCTCTTTCCATTCAGATATTGTCCATGGTTTTTCATTTTGCCATTTTCAAAATATTCCTTATATTCTCCAACAGGCACGCCAGTGGCATATTGTTCCTCTGTCATAGGCTTACCGCTGGCATAGTAGGTTTTCTGAATCCCGTCGAGGAGGCTATTGGAATAATTGTATTCTGCCAGAAGATGACCATCCTGGTCATACCATTTGGAGAAGCCATCTTTATTCCCATTATCATACTCGGTTTCTTCCATAAGTTTTCCGGGGGAGTTTTCATAGAAAACCTGTTTTAGTCCATTATAAAGCCCATTATAATAATATATCACCGATTGTTTCACTCCCCCTCTGAAATAGCTGACCTGGCGGCCATGCAATTTCCCGTTCCTGTAATTTTCTTCGTTAAGAAAATAGCCTCTCTGGTCAATAGTTATGGATAATCCATCCTTTTCACCATGCTTGTAATTTTCAATTTTGTTCAGTGTTCCATCACTGAACCGTGTAATCCATTGCCCTTCTTTCAATCCATTCAGGTAGATGCCACTATATAACATCTTATTATTTTCTTCGTCCCAATATCCCTGCTTTACATTGTTTTTATCCATTCTGTTAATTGTATCGGAAAAAGCATTTGCAGTGGCCTGAGCCTGAAGACTAATGAAGGCCAACAAAGTAAAACCCAGAAGAAAAATATGTTTTTTCATCTCCGAAAGTTTTAGTTATTTGAAAAGTCGAAATTAATAGAAATTAATAAGCATTCAAAAAAATGGCAGTACTTTATGATTATCTAACCTCACCAAATAAATCAAAACTATCTGCATCAGTTATTCGAACGGGATAGAACTGCCCTGTTGTCAATTTAAACGAGTCAGCTTTGATGAGAACTTCATTATCTATCTCCGGTGAATCATATTCAGTTCTTCCGATGAAATAATCGCCTTCTTTTCTATCGATAACGATTTTAAAAGTTTTTCCAATTTTATTATTGTTTAATTCTAAAGATATGACTTCCTGGATTTGCATGATCTCATCAGCTCTCTTCTTTTTTACTTCAAGCGGAATATCATCAATCAGCTTGAATGCCGGAGTGTTTTCTTCATGCGAATAGGTGAATACGCCAAGACGGTCAAAACGAAAATCCTTGATAAAAGAGCTTAATTCATTAAATTCTTTTTCAGTTTCACCAGGATAGCCTAAAATGAGGGTTGTTCTGATGGCGGCATCGGGCAGTGTTTTCCGTATCAATGTCAGTAGATTCCAAGTTTCCCTGGCCGAAATTGTCCTTTTCATCGAAGTAAGAATGCGATTGCTTATGTGTTGCACAGGCATGTCAATATATTTACAGATCTGGTCATGTTTTTTCATGACATCTAATAGTTCTACAGGAAATCCAGCCGGATATGTATAATGCAGCCTGATCCATTGTATACCTGCAATTTGGGATAGTTTATCCACCAGTTCGGGCAGTGTTCGCTTTTTGAATAAATCAAGACCATAATAGGTAAGATCCTGGGCAATAAGGATCAGCTCTTTTACTCCAGATGAAGCTAACCATTCAGCTTCTCTTAGTATATCATCCAAAGGTTTTGATGCATGTCTCCCACGGATTGATGGTATGGCGCAAAACGAACACTGGCGGTCACAACCTTCAGATACTTTAAGGTAGGCATAGTGTGACGGAGTTGTCAGGACACGTTCTCCGATAAGTTCTTTTTTGTAATCAGCACCAAGTGATGCCAGAATATTTTCAAGCTGGTTAACGCCAAACAGTCCATCAATTTCAGGTAATTCTTTCTGCAACTCACTCTGATATCTTTGGGCGAGGCACCCCATGACAATGACCTTCCTGACGTATCCTTTTTCTTTGGCCTTTAAATATTGCAAAATGATATCGATCGATTCCTCTTTCGCATCATGTATAAACCCGCAGGTATTGATGAGGATAATATCTCCTGTCTCTTCAGAAAATTCATTGAGTACAGGAATCCTCCCGGCTTGAAGCTGTCGCATTAAAATTTCCGAATCCACCTTATTTTTCGGGCATCCCAGGGTAATAATCTTGATTCTGTCCGTCTGTCCTTGTTTAGTTTTCATGATGCTGCAAATTTCCCTATAATATACCAAAAAGCAAAATTCAGCTAATTCACATAAGTTGGGCGGAGATTTTCAACATTAAATTTCCTTATCTTTGAACTCACATTAAAATTTACGATAAATGAAATTTCAACACTTAGTACTTTATTCCATTGGTAGCATTATTATCCCTTTTGCATCCCTGGCCTACACGGGAGAGGTTGTCAGATCCATTAAAACTCCCGGAAATTTCGGAACAGGAGTTACTTATGACGGTAAAAACCTGTGGGTGGCAGATCGCAAGGATGACAAGTTGTATTGTATAGATCCTACTGATGGGAAAATTCTAGCCAGTATACCCACACCTGGTTACTGGCCGACCGGTCTTGCCTGGGATGGACAGGGCTTGTGGAATGCTGATATAAAAGGTGGGATTCCTCTTGCAGAGAATTATAACGGGAAAATCTACCGTCTTAATCCAGGAAATGGTAATATATTAACAACGATACAATCGCCTTCATCAACACCCCGGGGGCTTGCCTGGGATGGAAAATATCTTTGGTGCGTTGATAGTGATGCCGGCGAGATCATTCAATTCAGCCCGGAAGATGGAACAACCATACGATCCTTCAAAGCACCTTCAGGGGATCCACGGGGACTGGCGTTTGACGGGAAATATATCTGGGTATCTGACCGGATGGTAGATGAAATTTATATGGTAGATCCGGAAAAGGGTTGCGTACTTCTCATCACAGAAGCTCCTGGTGAGTTTATTACTGATCTATGCTTCGATGGAACATATCTCTGGGCATTAGATGACCAAAGCAATAATCTTTTCCAATTGATTGTTAACGATGACGAAAAGTTTGTTCGTATGAATGAGCGAAATGCACGGATAATCTACACCCACCTGACTACAAACTTCGGTCCCGGAACTGTATTGACTGAGGATGTTCATCTGGCAATTCCAATAAGCAGGGATAACCAGGAAATAATCGGGGAGCCCACCTGCCTGCCAAAATATTCAGATATCATAACAGATAAATGGGGGCAAAAAACCGCCCATTATCGCTTTGAAAACATTTCACCGGGTGAGAACAGAGAGGTTGTGATGACAACTGAAGCCAGGATATATCAGATACGGTATTTTCTTTTTCCGGATAAAATTGGCACAATTGATGAAATTCCCGCTGACATCAGTGCTCTCTACCTGGAGGACAATGAAAAATACCAGATACATCATCCGGTCATTCAGGACGCTGTAAAAAAGGTAGTTGGTGATGAGAAGAATGCCTATTGGATCGCGCGAAAGATTTTCAATTATTTAATTGAAAACATGTATTACGAGATGGTTGGAGGCTGGAATACTGCCCCGACCGTACTGGCACGTGGGAATGGATCCTGTTCGGAATATTCTTTTGTTTATATATCCATGTGCAGGGCAGCAGGTTTGCCTGCCCGATATGTGGGAGCGGTGGTTGTCAGAGGCGATGCAACAGCAATGGATGATGTCTTTCATCGTTGGGTAGAGGTTTACCTGCCTAATTATGGATGGATTCCCATTGATCCAAGTGGTGGCGACCAGGATACACCAAGAAACCAGGCAATGTATATCGGCAACCTGTCGAACCGCTATCTGGTCACAACACAGAGTGGTGGAGGATCCGAAACCATGGGATGGACATATAACTCGAATGAATCCTTTACAACACAACCCAAAACGAATGTAGTCATCGAAAATTTTGCAGACTGGGAGATAGGGGAATAACCAGGCACTCAGGTTGGAGATGATGATGAACACTTGAGCAACAGAACAATCGAATAAGGATGAAGCTATCGGTCGTTATTGTTAACTACAACGTTAAGCATTTTCTGGAGCAATGTCTTTTGTCTGTGCGTAAGGCTATTCAAGGCATTGAAGCAGAAATATTTGTTGTAGATAACAATTCGGTTGATCATTCTGTGATGATGATAAGGGATAAGTTCCAGGAAGTGATACTTATCGACAATAATGAGAATCTTGGTTTTGCCAGGGCTAACAACCAAGCCATCCGGCTGGCTAAGGGGGAATATGTATTATTATTAAATCCGGATACCATTGTTGAGGACGACACGTTCCATAAAGCCCTTGGATTTATGGATGAGCATCCTGAAGCCGGAGGACTTGGTGTTAAAATGATCGATGGAAAAGGCAAGTTTTTACCTGAGTCGAAACGAGGATTACCAACTCCGGCTGTTGCTTTTTATAAAATTTCCGGGCTTTCAGGGATTTTTCCGCGATCAAAAAAATTCGGACACTATCATTTGGGATACCTTGATAAAGATGAAATACACCAGGTTGATATCCTCTCGGGTGCTTTCATGCTTTTAAGAAAAGAAGCATTGGATAAATCAGGATTACTGGATGAAGCCTTTTTCATGTATGGCGAGGATATTGACCTCTCCTATCGGTTAATTCTTGCGGGCTATAAAAACTATTATTTTCCCAAAACACGTATCATTCATTATAAAGGGGAAAGCACAAAAAAGAGCTCCATCAACTATGTCAGGATGTTTTATAATGCTATGATCATTTTCGCAAAAAAACATTTTTCTGCCAAAAGCGCCAGAGCATTCTCGCTCCTTATAAATCTGGCCGTTTATTTCAGGGCTCTTCTGGCAGTCTTATCGCGATTCATAAAAAGAATATTCCTGCCGGTTTGTGATGCACTTATGGTTTTCGCCGGGATATTCCTGATTACCCAATATTGGGAACAAAAAATCGTATACCTCAATGGCGGTCATTATCCTGTTGAATTTATTGCTATTGCGCTTCCATCATATATTATCATTTGGCTATTCTCCGTTTATTTAAGTGGCGGTTATGACCGCCCTGTCAGACTGCTAAAAATATACCAGGGATTTTTTATTGGAACGGTAGTCATTCTAGTTATATATGCGTTACTGAGTGAAACTTACCGTTTTTCCAGGGCAATTATTGTATTGGGTGCTTTGTGGGGAATCATCAGTATAACAGGGCTTAGGTTCATCCTTCAGTTAATGAAATTAAAGGACTTCCAGTTTGGTCGCGAACAAAGCAGACGTTTCGTCATTATTGGTGAGCCGGAGGAAGCCCTGAGAGTGGCCGACATATTAAGGAAAACTTATGTAAATCCGGGTTTTATTGGACTGGCAAGTGTAACACAGAATACTGATAAACACGAGGGCTTCATCGGGCAATTCAACCAGATTAAAGAAATCATTACGATTTATAAAATCGATGAGGTGATTTTCTGTGCTAAGGATATTTCTGCCGAAAAAATTATCGACACGATGTCGGATCTTAGAAGCTGGCAAGTGGATTGTAAAATTGCACCGCCGGAAAGTCTCTCCATTATTGGAAGCAATTTCATCAGTACTTCCGGAGATCCTTATATCGTGGATATAAATTCTATCGATAAAATCAGCAACAGACGCAATAAGAGATTCTTTGATATTTTCTCATCCATATTGTTTATAATAACATTTCCGTTGTTCATGTTCGTTGTCAGAAATCCACTTGGACTGCTTAGAAACATCCTATTTGTTCTGATTGCAAAACGTTCGTGGACAGGGTACTATTCTGGTGACCATAATGATATCAGCGGCTTACCAAGGATCAGAAAAGGTGTGTTGAATCCGACTGATGCCTTCTACGACCTGAATTTCAGCGATGAAACAATTAACCGGTTGAATTTGTTATATGCCAGGGATTATAAAATTTTAAATGAATTCAATATCATTTATAGGGGATTCCGGCAACTTGGCAGATCATAAAATAACAAGAACAATATGTCACGTTTTGAAGTAGTGATGCCTAAACTGGGTGAAAGCATCATTGAAGCAACAATAACAAAATGGCTTAAAAAACCGGGCGATCCGATTCAAGAAGAAGATAACATTGTTGAGATTGCCACTGATAAAGTAGATTCGGAAATTCCTTCACCTGTAGATGGCACACTCCTCGAAATACTGTATAAGGAAGGTGATATTGTACCTGTCGGTAAAGTCATTGCCATCATTGAATTATCAGAAGGAACTAGCGTTTCCGGACCTGCGGCAATTAGCCAGCCGGATAACGGAATTCCTTCAGGACAAGAAGACCAGTCAGTGAAAACTGACACAAAAACAGCATCGGCAGCCTACACAAGGTTCTATTCACCTCTGGTGAGAAATATCGCAAAGGAGGAAAGTATTCCGTTGGATGAACTTGAAGCTGTGAAAGGAAGTGGTAAAGAGGGCAGGTTGACAAAAAAAGACATTTTAGACTATGTCTCTATCCGGTCTAACCTCAAAGTACCCAGCTCCCAAAGGCCGGTTGAAACTGCTTTGGGGACTGAACCCACGACTATCGCTGTCACTGGAGATCAGATCATCGAGATGGACCGTATGCGCAGGTTGATAGCAGACCACATGGTCCAGTCAAAGCATGTTTCACCTCATGTGACCTCATTTATTGAAGTTGATGTTACGAACATGGTAAAATGGAGGGCTAAAATCAAAGACCAGTTTTACAAAAAAGAGGGCGAGAAGCTTACTTTCACTCCAATTTTCATTGAGGCTGCTGCCAAAGCGTTGAAGGATTTCCCGGATGTGAATGCTTCAGTAGACGGTTATAATATCATTATACGAAAGAACATCCATATTGGAATGGCTACAGCTCTGCCATCAGGCAACCTTATTGTTCCGGTCATTAAAAATGCAGATCAGAAAAATTTGCTTGGATTGGCCAAGTCAGTTAATGACCTTGCAGGCAAAGCACGGAATAATATTCTCAATCCAGACGATATTCAGGGTGGCACGTTTACAATAACTAATTTTGGGACTTTTAACAGCCTTACCGGCACTCCAATAATCAATCAGCCCCAGGTAGCCATCCTTGGGATTGGTGTCGTGAAAAAGAGACCTGTAGTCATTGAGACAGAGGATGGCGATATGATTGCCATCCGGCATATTATGATCCTTTCACTTTCGTATGATCACAGGGCTGTTGATGGTGCGCTCGGCGGCATGTATCTGCGCAAGGTCGCTGATTATCTTGAGAATTTCGATACCAACCGTACCATTTAGTACCGGTTTATATAGAAACAAGCCATCCTGACGGGGAAATTTCACTTTCTCATTACTTGCACTAGTTATAGAAAATCCCGGTTAAGGATGGCTTTTTTATTTCAATTGATATGAATACATCAAGTAAAGATTTGAAAGACCTAATTACGCGTTTTGTTTTGAATTATAAAATGGTCTATATTTGCTGAAATTACAAGCCGGAACTTATTGTTCAGGTAAAGAATTGTGAGTATTGAAGTGATCTTATAGCCACTGATAACATTCCCAGACAACTTGTATGGAACTTCATCTGACCCGCCCCTTTGCTATTTTTGATCTGGAAACGACAGGAACGAATGTTTCCACTGACCGAATTGTTGAGATCAGCATACTTAAATTAATGGTAGATGGATCGGAGAAGATCAAGACACACAGGGTAAATCCCACGATCCCAATCCCGCCTTCATCGACCCAAATACACGGTATAACTGATGATGATGTCAGAGATGAACCACCATTTTCTGAATTAGCCGGGGAGCTGGCAAGCTTTTTAGCAAATTGCGATCTGGGGGGGTACAACCTGATAAAGTTTGACATTCCGTTACTGGCCGAAGAATTTCTCAGGGCAGGTGTAGACTTTGAAATCAGAAACCGGCGCATTGTTGATGTCCAGAACATCTTTCATAAAATGGAGCCCAGAACATTGCGGGCAGCGTATAAATTATACTGCGGCAAGGAGCATGTGCATGCTCATAATGCCGAAGCCGACACACAAGCGGCCTATGAAATACTAAAAGCTCAGCTGGATATCTATAAGGATGTTGGATATGTTGACTTTAAAGGTGTGGTCTCTTACCCGGTTATCAATGATATCGGGGCATTACACGAATTCTCATTCTATAACAGAAATGCTGACCTTGTTGGACATATTATCTTTGATGATCAAGGTATCGAAGTGTTCAACTTTGGTAAATATAAGGGTCGTGCTGTTGAAGATGTTTTCAAAAGGGAGCCCCAGTATTATGACTGGATGATGAAGAGTGAATTTCCTCTGTACACAAAAAAAGTGATCACATCGATCAAGCTTAGAGGATTCAATAAAGGGAATGCGATCAAGGATTAGACGATTAGTCGATTTGGCGATTAAAGATTGGGAGGTTAGAAGACTATGAAAATTATATGTATTGGAAGAAATTATATTGAACATGCGAAGGAGCTTCATCACACGGTCCCTAAAGAACCGGTATTTTTTTTGAAACCGGATACTTCATTATTATTACGCAACCGGCCATTTTATTATCCTGACTTTTCCCATGAAATTCATCACGAAGTTGAAATCGTTTATAAGATATGCAAAGTCGGTAAAAACATACCTGAAACATTTGCTCATACATATTATGAGGAAATCGGCATAGGTATCGATTTTACAGCTCGCGACCTACAAAATATCTGCAAGGAAAAAGGCCTGCCATGGGCTATAGCAAAAGGATTCGACAATGCTGCGCCACTGAGTTTCTTTACCGGCAAACATGAATATGACGATCCCTATGCTATTGATTTTCACTTAGAGATGAATGGCGAAGTCGTTCAGCGAGGGAATACGAAAGAGATGATCTTCAATATTGACACGTTGATCGCTTATCTTTCGAAATTCATGACTTTGAAGACCGGTGATCTCATTTACACCGGAACACCTGCAGGCGTGGGCCCTGTTAAAATTGGCGACAAGCTCGAAGCATATATCCAGAACAGGAAAATGCTCTCCTGCCTTATAAAATAGAAACCATTAAGTCTAAAAATTTTTGTGAATATCACTTTAAATACCTGACAGGTGAAATGCATTCTTTGAAGAATCCCGTAATGAACCTGAAACTAAAATCACTCCTGTTAAATTATAAGTTTATCTTTTTCATTTATATCCTGTTTGCTGCTATTGCCAGCATTCAATCACTGATTCTGGGCAATAAAATTTTCAACAACGGACAGGAGTATACTTTTTACAATAATTATATTATTTTCCAGCAATCTTTTTTTCACCTGGTCGAACATAAAGACCTTTATTGTATCTATTTTTCAGAACATTGGGATTTATTTAAATACAGTCCCACATTTCCTTTATTATTCGGAATTTTTGCAATATTCCCAGTTTGGATTGGTTTACCGCTTTGGAATCTGCTCAATGCAGCAATCCTGTTTGCTGCTATTGCCTCATTGCCACAAATTAAATCCAACAAAATCGGGTACATCCTCTGGTTTATCCTGATAGAATTATTTACCAACATGCAAAATCAGCAGAGTAACGGGCTGATTGCCGGACTGATTATTCTTGCATTTAGTCTACTTGAGAAAGATAAAAAACTCCTTGGAACATTCCTTATTGCGCTCTCCCTCTTTATAAAACCTTTTGGATTACTAGCATTTGTTTTATTGTTATTTTATCCGAAAAAGTTAAAACTTGCCGGATATTCGATTCTCTGGATCGTGATTTTATTTTTCCTTCCATTGCTCGTTGTCGATCTGGCACAACTTAAAATACTTTACAGCAGTTGGTTGACTTTATTATCATCTGACCATTCGGGATCAACCGGCTTGTCGGTTTTTGGATGGATACAAACATGGTTTGGAATTCATCCTTCCAAGCTATTCGTCTTACTGATTAGTGTTGTACTTTTCATTATTCCACTTTTTCGAGTAAAGCAATACCGGAATGTCCAATACAGATTATTTATTTTAGCTTCAATATTGTTATGGATTGTTATTTTTAATCACAAAGCGGAATCACCCACTTTTATCATTGCCATAAGTGGTGTGGCCATCTGGTGCTTTTCGCAGGCCATGAAAGTTGAAAATCTTATTTTGCTGATAGCAGCTTTCATTTTCACTTCTCTTTCCCCAACAGATTTGTTTCCACGAATAATCCGGAATGAATTTATCGAGCCGTATGTAATAAAGGCAGTACCTTGTATACTGATATGGCTCAAGGTAATTTATGATACGACATTCACAAAATTCAGGATAGATACAGAGTTGTAGTTATTATCTGAAAATAATATCTTCGACCACCTTTTCTCCCACTGCATTATTCAGCATATCTACAATTTTCTGCCTTGAGAAAAGAAGTTCATTTTTCAAGGCAGGAGAATCGAGTTTTATGTAGAGGATTTTATTCCTGATGTAAAGACTTTGAGTATGGCGACCAATGACTCTACCTGTCACATCTTCCCATGACTGTATAACGCGTGCCTCAGAAAGTTTTCCTGATAGGTCATAAGCTTTTATTAAATCCAGTATGGCCTCCTTCAGTGTATATTGGTTTGAACCTTTCATCTTTTATTTCTTACATTCACTGTGATTTCACTCTACAAAGTTACTTGCCCTGTCATTCTTTATTCTTCATTTTTCTTGCTTCATTCTTCCTGCTTTATAAGTGTCACCTGACCATCCAGTACCTGAAATATCCTGTAAGAGATATCCAATCCCTGAAAAATTTTACTGATGCGGTCACTGTCGGTATCGGTAAGAAAAACCTGTCCAAAGCTATTATTTCCCACCAACCTGACAATCTGTTTTACCCTGCTTTCATCCAGCTTATCAAAAATATCATCAAATAAAAGAATGGGCTTAAATCCTTTAACATCCTTTGTATAATCGAATTGCGCAAGTTTAAGGGCGATGACAAACGATTTCTGCTGCCCCTGCGAGCCGTATTTTTTTATCGGAAAATCATCCAGTATAAATATCATATCATCTTTATGAATTCCAGCACTTGTAAAGCACAACGCCATGTCCCTTTCAATTGATTGTTCGAGGAGTATTTTATAATCCTGTTTATCAAGTTGGGATTCATACAATATATTTACCTTCTCCTTTCCATTCGTGATGAATTCGAAATATTCCTGAAAAATGGCAATAAATTCAGTGACAAACTTTTTCCGCTTTTGAAAGATCTTGTCACCAAGTGTGATCATCTGTTCATCCCAGATTTCCAGTGAGGCCTTATCAAAAGTCCTGCTATCATAAAACAGCTTAAGAAGGGTATTCCGTTGAAGCAGTGCTTTATTGTAATTAATCAGATCATCAAGATAGATTTTATCAAACTGAGAAATGACACTGTCGATGTATTTTCTTCTGATCTCGCTGCCATCATTGATCAGATCACGGTCATACGGCGACACCATGACCAGTGGAAACAAACCAATATGATCAGCAAGACGTGTGTAAGGCTTTTTGTTGATTTTAAATACTTTCTTTTGTGCGCGCTGCTGGATACAGCTGATAGTTTCAGTGCGGTCATCATTTTTAATATAGTCGCCATGGACAGCAAAAAATGGTTCATCATGCCGGATATTCTGCGTGTCGATAAGGTTAAAGTAACTCTTACAGAAAGAAAGGTAATGAATGGCATCCAGGAGATTGGTCTTGCCTGTGCCATTATCTCCCACAAAACAGTTTATCTTCTCACAGAAATCCAATTCAAGCTGCCGGTAATTCTTGAAATTATTCAGTGACAGATGATGCAAATACATAAGCCCAATGGTCAGTTAATTAAACATTTAAATTCAGAAATCCTCCGGGTCCAGTTGTACAAGACTTTGTGAATCTTTGTGTTAAATATTTCAATAACACAAAGGTACATAAAGAAATTACTAAAAGGCATTAAGAAAATGGACAATGTCAGAAATAGCTAAAAGTGAAAAATTCAATTTATTGGTTGGATACAGGTTGTTTCTTTTTTAGTGAAGCGGATGGATTAAATGTAAACGTGAAGTAATTAGGAGATCCGGCAAGACTATAGACCGACCGGGCAAAGGAGAATTCATATTTATTGATTTTCAGTCCGATACCCCAGGAGAAACCGACCATGCCAACTTTGTCATTGACTTTAAGTTCCTGGCGCCGTTGATAATTATATCCGATTCTAAAGCTTAAGCTTTTTATGGGGGTGATCTCCCCTCCTATTACGATATGTCGCATCAGGTTATCGCCAAATCTGGCAATGCCGCTTTTTGATTGAGGCTCGCCGGTGAAGGGATCAATATTATCAGGGTTATTCGGATCATCATACGACAGATCCCACTTTTCAATGTGATTGTAATTTACAAAATACCTGAAGGGCAAATATTTCAGTCGTTTTGATATCCCGGCATCAATCTGGAAAGGCAAAGGCTCAGTATGACCAGAATAATAGGCTGTTAGTTGTGTGCCTATATTTCTGAACATCAAAGAAGCTGTGAAATCCGACTTCGCATTATAATAAGCGCCGGCAACATCAACAGCAATTCCGAGGGATGTATAAGCTTCCAGTGATGAGTAAATTGTCTTGAAGTTGGCTCCAATCGAAAAGGAGGAGTCTAGTTGCCTGCCCCAACCAATGTTAAGCGCATACTCCGACACACTGAAATTTCCGGATGTCTGACCCGTAGGATCCGCATACAAAAATTTGCCGTAATCGATGAACTGCATCGTGGCAGCGAAGCTTCCTATCTTATCAAAAGTTCGCGAATACATTGCAAAACCATAATTGATATCAGAGGGATAATCAACAAAACTCAGTGAAAAGCTGTTATGCATCTTTGGCGTGATAAGTGACGGATTGGCAAGAGTAAGTGTCATGTCATTATCTTTCGAAACCAGGTAGTTATCGCCGATTCCTGCTATCCTTGCTGAATTTGTTAGATTGAGAAAATCATACGTGTGCGAACCGCCGATCTGGGCAGAACAAATACCGGAAATTAAAAACAAAACCAGGATTAAGTAAACTCTCTTCAATATATCCACTCTGTACGATTTAAACTAAGTCGTGCAAATTTATCCAAATAAGTCATAATAACGAGGTTTTAGAAGGAATATTATTTATTCCCTTTAATCTCTTTTCGAAGGAGGTTCAATGCACTGCCAGCCTTAAACCATTCGATCTGCGTGTCATTATATGAATGGTTAACAGGAAACCGCTCTTCTGTTCCATCGGAATGGTGTAACACGACAATCAGCGATTTCGCTGCTGCAAATTCCTTCAATCCGATAATATCGAGCCGGTCATCTTCCCGTATCCTTTCATAATCATTCCTTTCAGAAAAAGTCAATGCAATCACACCCTGTTTCTTAAGATTTGTTTCATGGATGCGCGCAAATGACCGCACCAGAACAACATTGACACCAAGATGCCGTGGTTCCATGGCTGCATGTTCGCGTGATGAACCTTCTCCATAATTGTCATCGCCGACGACAACTGAGCTAATTCCATGATTTTTATAATACCGGGCCACAGAACTTACTTTTTCATATACACCAGACAGTTGATTTTTTATAAGGTTGCTTTCATTATTAAATATATTAACAGCTCCCATGAGCAGGTTATCGGATATTTTATCAAGATGGCCTCTAAAGCGCAGCCACGGCCCTGCCATTGAAATATGATCAGTGGTGCATTTACCTTTGACCTTGATGAGCAGCGGCAAGTCAATAAAGTCGTTACCACTCCAGGGATCGAATGGCTTAAGTATTTGCAGCCGATCAGAATCCGGATGAATGATAACTTCATTTACGGCATTATCAGATTCTGGCGAGATATATCCATTATCATTTACTTCGAATCCTTCAGGAGGTAGTTCCAACCCTTCCGGTGGGGTGAATCTGAACGACTCACCTCTATCATGACAAGAACATCCGTAAGCGGATTAAAAGTCAGATCACCTGCCAAGGTCATTGCTGTGACGATTTCGGGTGAGGCCACAAAACTATGGGTGTTGGGATTGCCGTCGTTCCGTTTGGCGAAATTCCGGTTATAAGACGTCAATATCGAATTCTTCCTGTCGGGATCGTCGGTAGGTCTTTTCCACTGGCCAATACAAGGTCCACAGGCATTCGACATCACAATGCCACCAATGTCTTCAAAGGCTTTTAGCAGTCCATCACGTCAGCAGTGTACCGGATTTGTTCCGATCCGGGTGTGATGATAAATTCTGTTTTTACTTTAAGTCCCTTATCACTTGCCTGCCGTGCAATTGAAGCAGCGCGGGTCAGATCTTCATAGGATGAGTTTGTGCAGGAACCTATAAGTCCAACTTCAATTTTCAGTGGATATTTCTTTTCTTTAACAATGTTGACAAATTCAGAAATGGGATAAGCCGCATCAGGAGTATAAGGACCATTGACATGGGGTTCGAGCTTCGACAGGTTGATCTCAATGATCTGGTCGAAATATTTGTCGGGATGCAAATAAACATCATCATCCGCTCTGAGATAGGTTTTAATTTTATCAGCCATTCTGGCAATGTCGGAGCGGCCTGTGCTGACAAGATAATCAGCCATTTTATTGTCATAACCAAAAATGGACGTAGTTGCGCCAATCTCTGCACCCATGTTGCATATGGTACCTTTACCGGTAGCTGAGATGGAGTCAGCTCCATCGCCAAAATATTCAAGGATATAACCGGTTCCACCTTTAACCGTAATAATACCTGCGACCTTTAATATGACATCTTTGGGCGCTGTCCATCCGGAGAGTGTTCCTGTTAGTTTGACGCCGATAAGCTCAGGCATTCGCAATTCCCATGGCATACCGGCCATAACATCGACAGCGTCAGCGCCACCGACGCCAATTGCTATCATGCCCAGACCGCCGGCATTCACCGTATGGGAATCCGTACCTGTCATCATTCCACCCGGGAAAGCATAATTCTCGAGGATGACCTGATGGATGATGCCGGCACCGGGTTTCCAGAAACCGATGCCATATTTTACTGAAACAGATTCCAGAAAATCATACACCTCTTTATTCTGTTCAAGTGCAAAACCGAGATCAGCCTTTGCACCCACATACGCCTGTATGAGGTGGTCGCAATGGACTGTTGTTGGTACTGCGGTTTTTTCCCTTCCAGCATTCATGAACTGAAGTAATGCCATCTGGGCTGTGGCATCCTGCATGGCTACCAGGTCAGGAGCAAAATTAACATAATCCGTCCCCTTCTGATAAGAAATGGTGGCATTACCATCCCATAAATGACTATACAGCACTTTTTCACTTAATGTCAAAGGTCGGCCCAGAATTTTACGGGCACTTTCAATTCTTCCGGTCATGAACCCGTACACTTTCTTAACAAGATCTATATCAAACAGTATATTGAATTTTAATTTTCTATTGAATAAAGCATAAAAATATCAATTGTTTAGACGCTATGCAAAAATAGGCCGGGAAATAAAGTTGAACGAGGCGAAACCGAGTGAAATCCCGAATGTCGGGAGATGAAAAATAAAATGATTATTGACCATTAAGAAGTTTTTGCCGTTCATCTTCCAGAGCTTTTAACTTTTCTTTGGATGGAACGGGATAGCTTAAATCAAGTGACTTGATCGTCGACACAATTATATCCGACACAAGTGTCCGTGATGCCCATTTAAAATCAGCAGGAATAACGTACCATGGAGCCCATTTTGTTGAGGTGTTACTGATGGCTTCTTCATACGCTTTCATATAATCATCCCAGAAGGCACGTTCTGTGATGTCGGCCGCTGAAAATTTCCACAGTTTGTTGGGGTCTTCAAGTCTTTGCAGAAAGCGTTGTTTCTGTTCCTTTTTTGAAACATGGAGAAAAAATTTAAGGACTATTGTTCCATTGCGGACAAGATGCCGTTCAAATGCATTGATGTCTTCATAGCGACGTTTCCAGAAAGATTCATCATAGCTTTTCTGCGGAAGTTGCTCCTTGCTGAGGATTTCGGGATGCACTTTCACAACCAGCACATCTTCGTAGTATGATCGGTTAAATATACCAATGCGGCCTCGTTCAGGCAGGGTTTTCATGCATCTCCACAGGAATGTGTGATCCAGTTCCTCTGCCGACGGCTGTTTGAAACTGTAAACCTGGCATCCCTGCGGATTGATGCCTTTCATCACGTGTTTAATAATGCCGTCTTTGCCTGCAGCGTCCATAGCCTGCAAAATGATAAGTAACCCGTAATTGTCACTTGCATAAAGCAATTCCTGCATACTGGCTAATTCCTCAATGTTCCTTTCAAGAATCTCCTTAGCCCTGTCCTTCAATTCGGATTTTTTAAATTCTTTGAGTTCATCTGTAAATCCGAGACCAGTATCAAAGTTTTTTAGGTTGATTTTTATACCATCGCTTATCTTTAAGGCACTGATAATTTTTGAAGATGTCATTCTGATAAATTTTAATTAATTTTATTTCCGGAAATGTTTAATAAAGTAAAAGTAATAAAATATCTCTAAGAGTTATGCAAGCATTTGCCCTGTATCTTAGCGTCATGATCGGCGTGCTCCTGGAGGGTGATACCGTTATAATCGCTTCTTCTTTTGCTGCACACCAGGATTACATGAATATTTTTCTCGTTGCCACCCTTGCAATTCTCATAACCCTCACTTCCGACTGGTTTTATTTTTTCCTCGGCAGGTACAAAGGCCGCACCGTGATTGAAAAACGTCCGTCACTGATGAAACATGCCGGAAAAGTTAAAGACTATATTGAAAAGCATCCCAGATTGCTCCTTGTCAGTTACCGCTTCCTCTATGGCTTCAGAATCCTGACGCCACTTATGATCGGTATGAGCAAGATCAGCACAATCCGGTTTTTGATTATAAGTTTCTTCATGACCATCATCTGGGCTTCACTTTTAATCCTTGCCGGTTACTTTTTTGGCCATGTACTGAAAGGACAGATAAAAGAATTTGAACGATATGAACTATTTGTCATTTTAGGGATACTCATGATCGGTATTTCACTTTCCGTCTTAACATGGGTCCGGGAACGAAATGCTGTCAAACAGGGATTCTAAACATTAAATTTACTCAACGGTCCACTCAAATATCCCTGCTGAATACTCTTTTGGGAACTGCACTTCCAGCCGTAATGCGCTCGTCTTTATTTTTTTAAAATTGACAACATTAAACCGGTCTTTATTAACTGAATATGGATTCAAATTTTCCACCGGAAGCCAGTCCTCGCCGGCTTTATACGACAACTTCCAGGAGGCAGGCACCCTGCATTCTCCATCGGTTTCATCGTCAAACCAGTAGACCTTTGAAGATGAAATCTTCTGTTCTTTATCGAAATCATATTGTACCCATTCAGTGGAGTTTTTTTCGGGCCACCAATGGTAGTAAATTATGGAATGATCATTTGAGTTAGCTGGTTCATACTGATCGTTTAAAGCCCTCAGATTTTTTACTACAGAAGATGCAGAGATTTTGCTCATTGATGCAATTGAAGGTAAAGGTGCAGGTAAGGTCATATCCTGGCTTTGAGGTATCCAAACCTCCATTTCACCAGGTCCGCGGTTTGCCCAGGTATAATATGGAATGGCCAGCAGACTTTGCGAAGCCATGCCTATTTGATCTCCGGGCAGTTTTGCCGTACTTTCAACAAACCCTTTAATGACAATAATGCCGCCTAACATTTCCGGATTATATTCAGATCGCAGAATGGCGTTCTCCCGGATAAATATGTTCATCACTCTTTGTCCGGGCTGATCAATGCCTTCGGCGCAGTATACAAGCGGACCACGTTCGATAGCGACATGGCCAATATCAGCAGTGACATTTTCACTTGCTTCAATCATACGAATGGGCATGGGCAATTTGAGTACGATGATATCACCTTTATTCCACAAACGGTGCAGACTGGCATAACCATTTTTCATTATAATATTTACCTCTTTGCCGTTTAAAGTCATTTTAATAAGCTGGTCATATTTATCAGTGAACCTGTATAGGTTGCCTGGAATGGGTTGTTCCCTGGCCCATCCGGGGATGCGAATCAGCATTTCAAATGACTGAGGCTTTTTGGGTTCAACGGTGATTTTAATTGTACCATCCCATGGATAAGTGGTTTCCTGTGAAATAGCCACCGTATCGTTTTCAGGGCATATTTCAGCCGAGTTCCGGATAAACAGATTAATATAAATGCTGCTGTCGGTGTATGCATAAATATAACCTGGCACAGATGGGAGAAACCTGGATATATTCACCGGGCAGCAGGCACAGCCGAACCATGGACTGCGTTCATGCTGCCCCATGGAAGCCAGGGGATTGGGATAAAAAAACCGGTCGCCGGAGAGTGACACTCCGGAGATGATCCCGTTGTACAAAACCCTCTCGAGCACATCATAGTATTTGGAATCACCTTTTAAAAGAAACATTCTCTGATTCCATAAGGCATTGGCAATGGCAGCGCAGGTTTCGCAATAGGCAGTCATATTGGGAAGGTCATAAGGATCGCCGAATCCTTCATTGCCGCCGACAGCGCCGAGTCCTCCGGTGATATAGGTTTTTTTAAATACGACATCATCCCAAAGCTTGTCAAGAGCCGTAACATATGATTGATCATCTGTGAGGGCCGCCACATCAGCCATTGCAGCATACATGTACTGTGCCCTGACGGCATGGCCGACAGCCACATCCTGATCCACCACACGTTTATGCATCTGAGCATATTCATCACCACCAGGGCCTCGCCTGTCGAGAAAGAATTTCGCAAGGCTAAGATATTTAGTCTCACCAGTCAATCGGTAAAGCTTGACTAAACCTATTTCTATTTCCTGATGTCCCGGAACCTTTTCAAGTCTTCCCCATCCAAAGGTCTTGTCGATCAGGTCAGCATTTTTCAAGGCGACATCCAGCAATGTTCGTTTTCCGGTGGCCTGATAAAAAGCGACGGCGGCTTCATACAGATGACCGGCATTATAAAGCTCATGACTGAACTGTTCCTCGTTCACCCATCGCTCATTGCCTGCCATTTCATGTGTGTGGATAGAATCAATTGTTCGGTTGGTATAGAGGTAGCCATCCTTCTCCTGGGCGGCAGCAATGTAAGAGATTAATGTATCAAGATAGGCCTCAAGAACAGGATCAGGGAATTCCTGCAGGGAGTAAGATGCTCCTTCGATATTTTTATATACATCCGAATCATCGAAGGGATAAAGTGAACAAAAACTGCCCTGTTCAATACCACCTGCGATCATAAAATTTTTTATGCGCCCTGTCTCTTCAGCCTTTTCGAAAGCAACCGGAATGGTGATCTCTTTATTTATCTTCATCCGTGGAGCCCAAAAACGGTCATTGACTTTGACTTTTGTAAAGGGAACCGGCTTGATTTGGTAATCCTTCTGTGCAAACATAATCCTTTGTCCAGCCAGAAACGATAACAGGACAATACATATGACCATTATATTTCTCATCTTTGATAATAGTTAAATCCTTTCGCCATTGAAAGTTCCAAAAGGCACAGTACTCTTGGATGCTATATTTATTTGCCCTTATCGCCAATAAAATAATCATCTTTTTCGGCGAAAAGGACATTAAAGGAAGTTAAACTGCCATAAATTCTCGTGATGTATTGCTGAATTTCGATTTTATCCACTTCGGGCAGGTTACTGCTGTTGACTTTTTGTTCCATGACCCTGAGGCGGTCGCGGATCATTACAATTTTATGAAACAGTATATCGATGGGCATGTCTTTTCCCTGCAGGTCTTTATCGCCAGGTTCCAGGATCAACCTTCCTCCTATCCATTTTTTTGCCATCGTAACCGTTTCCTGCAGATCGGAGAATCTCCGTATGATATTAAGAAAGCGTTTTTCCATCTTTTCATAGCTAAGCAAATCTGTCTCCTGGCTCACGAAATCCGTCACCTTCAATCCCTGAAAACTTTTCAATATTTGCTTGGTGCCATGGTCAATAAATGTAATTTCATAAGCATCAGAATAGACCTGAATAACCACACCGGCTCCAAATTCCGGATGCACTATCCGCGTGCCGATACCCAATGTTAAATTTTCCATGTTTCTAAAATTTTACTTTCAGACCGACAATTTTTTTATCTTACAAAAAGGTCATTACCTTATTGATCATTGCTCACTGATCATTGATCATTGTTCATTGATCATTGTTCACTTCCTGCCAATTTCATCAACATCTGGTGAATTTTGAGCACTTGAGGGATAAGCATATGTCTTTCATCATTAATGATGACGAAGTCAGCCCGTTGAACTTTTTCACGACCGCTCAACTGATTTTGCATCCTGTTGAGTATTTCCTTCCTGGTCATGCCATCTCGCTGCATCACACGCAATAGACGCAGTTCATCAGGAGCATCAACAGAGATGATTTTGTCAAACTCCTTATAAAAACCACTCTCGAACAGGATAGCTGCTTCGCAAATCGCGTAAGGCTCCTTTATTCGGGAATTAAGCCAATGGGTGAGATCACTTTTAACAAGAGGATGCAAAATGTCATTCAAAACTACAAGAGCCTGTGGATTTGTGAAAACGATACCGGCAAGTTTTCCAGGAATGATATTATTATTCTTATCATTAAAATCGCCATCAATTTGATCTGTCACCAGTTTTCTGACAGCATCCTGTAAAAGGAACTTTCTTGCCTCAATATCAGCGTGATAAATACTGACACCCATTATACGGAATATCCTGGTGACAAGGGTCTTTCCACTTCCTATGCTACCTGTTAATCCGACCTTAATCATGGCCTGGTGTTTTATCGTGGAAGACGAAATAGAGAGTTTCCGGATCTTTTACTAAGAAGAAGAAGATCAAATCCAGAAATACTATTTATTTTCTTCGGCCTGTCCAGGTTCACCGGAGGCTATAGCTGTCTTCTCAACTTTCAGGCGAGTGCCTTCAACTTCGATGATAAAAGTCGTATCACGCACTTCAACAATTTTCCCATGGAGACCACCAATAGTGATGACCTTATCGAATTTTTTTAACGCTTCCCTAAACTTTTTCTGGTCCTTGGTTTTCTTCATCTGTGGACGAATGAAGAAAAAATAAAAAACGACGATGATCAAAGCGAGGAAAATCAAAGAACTGTATCCACTCCCTTTCTGACCTGCAGCAGGTTGAGTCATTAGGATGATGTACATCAAATTATTCATGTTCAGTTAATTTAACAAAATTAATACTATAAAAGGATTATTTCGATTCTGGTGTCACGACTTGAGCTTTTATTCGTAAAGTCCTGTGATTAGGTTGTGTATTAGCCACCACAGTAATGGTTTTATTCTGGAATCCACCCCTTCCCTCACTATTGAAAGTTGCTTCAACATATCCTTCTTCTCCGGGCCTGATTGGATCTTTGGGAAATTTCGAAACAGTGCATCCACATGATGTACTGACTGATGATATCAATAAATCAACCTTACCAACATTTGTGAATTTGAATGCATAGGTCACGATTTCACCTTCAATGATCTTCCCAAAATCATGCTCTTCCATATTAAACTGAAATTCCGGTAACATTGTTTTATCTATTTTCCCTTCAGCAGTATTAGGATTCTGAACAATATGTGTAGAAATATTACTATTTTCATCCGGCGATTTACATCCGGATAAATCAAGACCTATCAGCGCTGCGGACAAAAGTATATAAATAATCAGATTCTGTCGCATACGGGAAAATATCTACTCACAAAAATAGGAATTATTATCATTCCACCAAGCCTCTGCCCGACTTGTGTATCATATTCTTTTCACGGAGTTCTGCGATCAGCTTATCGAGTATACCATTTATAAAAACTTTGCTCTTAGGAGTACTATATTCCTTGGAAATTTCGATGTATTCATTAAATGAGACCTTGATGGGTATCGAAGGAAAATCAATAATCTCCGAGATAGCCATTTTAAGTAATATCATATCCAGAAGGGCTATCCTTTCCGATTCCCAGTTCAATGCTTTTTCGGCAATCATTTTTTCATATTCATTCCCCTTTAAGATAGTCTTCAAAAAAAGTTGCCGTGCAAAATCCAACGCCTCATCTTCATTATCCTCATCGCGAGAGGAAGGTAAAAAGCTATGTTCATTCCATGTTTCATCAACATCTTTGATGCATTTTATGACATGGATATTGATCACAGGATAATCACTGGCCCAGTAAATACTTTTCTCTTCGTAATATCCTTCAAGGCTTTCGTAAGGGATAATATATTTCCTGAACAGCTCAAGCAGGATATCCTTGTCTTCCTGATAACTGTGCTGTTCACTCTCCATATATTCTTTGTATTCCTGGCTTTGGCGAATGCTTTGAAAAACTCTTCTTACCATTTCCTCCTCGTCCTTCCAGGAAATTTTTAACTGGTCAGTCTTTTTGTTATAATCGCGGTTGATGATGAACTGACTGATGACCTTGTTATCAATAAATTTTGTGTTAGGATTAATATCCTCATCCGCAGGCAGCATCTTAAGTTTGCCCTGTTCAATCATTTTCCGCGCAAAATCAAAGATCTCAATAATAAAAGAAAGCTGATAAATAAACAATTCCTGGAGTTTATTAATGCTCCGCATCAATTCCTTTTCACCGAGTGCCAGGTCATTATTCTCCAACTGAATATAGGCATAAATGGCCTGCAATACTTTAATACGGAGTTGCCGACGGCTAAGCATATCTACCTAATGAACAATGGTTAAATGGACAGGCTGCAAATTTAACATTTTTTTTAAAATGTATTACTTTCTTCTGTCGAGCCTTTGCCCAATAAATTAAATGAGAAGTGTTGCAATTAATTAAAACATTATTATGTATTTTTGTGTTGAAATAACCAAAAAGGAAAAGATCATGGAAGAGTTAGAAAACAAGGATAGACAGGACGAAATTTTTTCGAAGGCTGTCAGAGCGGGAAAGCGGACGTATTTTTTTGATGTCAAAGCAACGCGTTCAAATGAATACTATATCACGATCACTGAGAGTAAGAGAAAATTTAACAATGATCAGGGAAAGTTCTTTTACGAAAAGCATAAACTTTTTCTCTATAAAGAGGACTTTGAAAAATTCCAGAATGGATTGAAAGATGTAATTGAATTTATTGAAACCGGTAAAATCCCCGAAATACCTGTTGATGAGCTGGTGGAAACTAATGAAAGCGCCCTTCCGGAAGAATCTATTGAAGATCTGAGCAAAAAACATACTCAGGTTGAATTCGAAGATCTTGATTCGGATGTTCAGGATAAGTAATGGTTAGTAAAATATTACAAAAAGCTGTCCCCAAGGACAGCTTTTTTCGTTATTTTTGCAACCTCTTTGAATAAACATTTATGGGAAAGGTTATTGCCATTGCCAATCAGAAAGGTGGTGTTGGAAAAACGACAACGGCTATAAATATTTGTGCCAGCCTGGCTGTTCTTGAATACAAAACACTCCTCATTGATGCAGATCCTCAGTCCAATGCAACCTCCGGTGTCGGTTTTAATCCTAAAAACATTAAAACCAGCATATATGAATGTATTATTGATGACGTTGATCCTGCAAACATTATTCTGAATACGTCTACTCCTAACATGGATATTCTTCCTGCCCACATTGATCTTGTCGGAGCTGAAATAGAAATGATCAACCTGCCAAACCGCGAGAAAATGATGCGCCGCGTGATCAGCAAGATACGGAATAATTATAATTTTATATTTATCGATTGTTCTCCATCACTGGGATTGATCACAGTGAATGCCCTGACGGCATCCGACTCGGTGATTATACCTATTCAGTGTGAATATTTTGCTTTGGAAGGATTGGGGAAGTTGCTTAACACTATTAAAATAGTTCAGACACGGCTAAATCCTGAACTGGATATTGAAGGGATACTTTTAACGATGTACGACAGCCGATTACGTTTAGCCAACCAAGTGGTGGAAGAGGTTAAAACGCATTTCCAGCAAATGGTTTTTGAAACGATCATCAACAGGAATACCCGTTTGGGTGAAGCACCAAGTTTTGGTGAGACCATTATCATGCATGATGCAAGCAGCACAGGCGCAATAAATTACCTCAATCTGGCCCGTGAGATCCTTCAGAAAAACAACATGACCAGAGTAAATTGATTCTGACTTTAATCCATATGGAATGAAAGGTAAAAAGAAAGCACTAGGCAGAGGTTTGAGTGCCTTATTGGAAAGCCCTGACACCGATATCACATTTAAAGACATGTCGGGGAATTATGTGGTCGGTGCCATTGCTACCATTTCCATCAGCAGCATCGAATCTAATCCCTTTCAGCCGCGCAGCCAGTTTGAAGAGGAAGCCCTTGATGAACTGATGAATTCCATTAAACAGCAAGGTCTCATACAACCTGTTACAGTACGAAAACTTGGGTATGACAAATACCAGCTCATATCCGGGGAAAGAAGACTTAAAGCAGCAAAGATGGCCGGAATGACAGAGATACCCACATATATCCGTGTGGCCAATGATCATCAGATGCTTGAAATGATCCTTGTTGAAAACTTACAGCGTGAAGACCTCAATCCGATTGAAATTGCTATCGGTTTCCAGCGCCTGATAGAAGAATGCAACATCACCCAGGAACAGCTCAGCGAAAAAGTTGGGAAAAACCGATCAACGATTGCCAATTATATCAGGCTTTTACGTTTACCTCCGGATATTCAGGTGGCTATCAGAGATAATCATATCACCATGGGGCATGCCAGAGCTTTGATCAATCTTGAGGATCCCGAAAGTCAGTCATACCTTGTACGAATCATTATTGATAAAGACCTCTCAGTTAGGGAAGTTGAAAAAATAGTCCGGGACTTGCACATCCAACCCATGCAGAAGATCAGAAAATCATCGGCGCCATTGCCACTCAAATATCAAAAGATCAGAGAGGAATTATCTGAAAAGCTATCAGCTGTTGTTGAAATAAAAAGGAATAATAAAGGCAAGGGATCTATCGTTATTCCCTTCAGCAATGATGAAGATCTGCACAGAATCACATCCATCTTTGAAAAATAGAAGACTGTGACATACTGCCCCTATACTATCCTATCGGGAACTTATCATTCCGTTACCGTGCATTCGCTTGTGACCATAATGCTGTTTTGCTTTGTATTTCAGGTTTCATTTGCACAAAATGACACTATCCACCCTCCTGATACACTGGAGCAAAAATCGCATTCGCCCCGCAAAGCCACCATATTTTCATCTGTTTTACCTGGATTGGGACAGGCCTATAATAAAAAGTATTGGAAAATACCTATCATTTATGCTGGTTTTGGGGCATTTGCCTATTTTATCAGTCAGAATTCGTTCGAATATAAAAAATTCAAGGAAGCATATATCTGGAAGGTTAGTAATGACACAACTCCTATTGATAATGATTATATTTATAAATATCTGACGTCAGAACAATTAAAGGCCGGAAAGGATTATTATCTTCGGAATCTCGAGTTATCATGGATATTCTGCGGGATTTGGTATATACTAAATATACTGGATGCAGCCGTAGATGCACAGCTTATGGATTTCGATATCAGTGAAGATATCTCCCTGCATGTGGAACCGGGATTGAAAAATAATTTCTTCCCAGGTTATCAACCTGTTGCCGGTATGACGCTGACTTTGAATTTCAGGTGATCCCGAAAATCACATTCCGGATATGCTCATAAAAATATTGTAAATTGTCTGTCAATGAAAACTTTAACATAATTTAACAGAAAGAATAAAATAATTTCATTTATTAGGCTTTACTTTATAAATCAAATATTACCTTTTTATGGACCTGACCCTGTTACTCATTGTGATTTTTCTATTCTTCCCAATTTTTGCCTGGAATATCTTTGAACGAGCTGGTTTTCATGGATGGAGCTCGGTTATTCCATTTTATAATTATTATATATGGCTCCGGATAATTAAAAAACCATGGTGGTGGTATATCTTTCTTCTCATTCCATTTATCAATGCCTTCATGGTCATGCTGATGATTGTTGAACTGGCAAAATGTTACAAGAAGTTCGATATAGGTCATCAGGCTCTTGCAGTCCTTTTTCCTTTTCTGTATCTGCCCTATTTGGGCGTCTCAAGCAAAGAACAGTTTCTGGATCCTGATAAGCGACCGAAGATAAAGAAGACTGCCACGAGAGAGTGGGTAGATGCAATCATCTTTGCTGTTGTCGCCGCTACGATAATCAGGACATTCCTTATTGAAGCCTATACTATCCCAACCTCTTCGATGGAAAAAACTCTTCTTGTCGGAGATTTTCTATTTGTGAGCAAGATCAATTACGGTCCAAAAATTCCCAACACACCCCTATCCTTCCCTTTTGTCCATAATACCATGCCTCTTTCCAAAACCAGCAAATCATACCTGGAATGGATTAAATTTAAGTATTACCGCTTTCCCGGACTTGAAAAAATACACAACAATGATGTTGTGGTGTTTAATTATCCTAATGGTGATACAGTGGCATTAAAAGTCCAGAATCCCGATTACTATGCCCTTGTCCGTCAATTTGGAAGAGACAGGATATGGAGCGATTCGTATAACTTTGGAAACGTCATTTATCGACCTGTTGACAAGCGGGAAAACTATATCAAACGCTGTATCGGGATTCCGGGTGACACCTTGGAAATAAAAGACCAGGTTATCTTCATTAACGGTAAGGAGCTTGTAACGCCTGGTAAAAAGGAGTACAAATATATTGTTGAAACAAACGGTACTCCTGTTAATCCGAGAAATCTTGCCAAACTCGATGTTACCGAAGAAATTAAGCCGCTGAGCAAGAATCAGTTCCTAATAACTTTGACTGACATGGCAGTGGAAGAAATAAAAACCTACCCGAACGTAATCAATTTCAAAAAAGTCAACTATCCTAAAGGTGATTGGGCTCCACATATTTTCCCCTATGATTCAAACTTCAAGTGGAATGAGGATAATTTTGGCCCACTCCTTATACCGAAAGCAGGGATGACTGTTCCCCTTACCATTACAAATCTTCCTTTGTATGAGCGCATCATCCGTGTCTTCGAAGATAATCAGATGGAAATAAGAAATGACAAAATATTTATCAATGGGAAACAGAGTGATAGATACACCTTTAAAATGAATTATTACTGGATGATGGGTGATAATCGGCATAACTCTGCTGACTCAAGGTTCTGGGGATATGTCCCCGAAGATCATGTTGTCGGGAAAGCTGTTTTTGTCTGGTTATCACTCGCTAAGAACAAATCTTTATTCTCCGGAAAGGTAAGATGGAATAAATTATTGCGCAGTATACAATAATTTTGAACAATGATCAACGATCAATGATCAATTATTATTTATTAATTATGAAGACATTACGATTTCTTTTAGTTACAGTTTTACTGGTTGTTTGTGCATGGTCTTTATCGAATGGACAGGTATCAAAAAAACCATTCAGTGGTGTTATTAAGTACGGGATTTCGTATCCTGACAGTGCAAAATTTGATGCATCTATCCGTGCTGCCCTGCCAAAAGAGATGACCACTTACATCATGGGTAGCATGAAAAAATCAGAGATTTCCGGAGGCATGGCAAACCAGACTGAAATGACGGATGCCCAAGCCGGAACGCGCTCAACGCTTCTTGATGTGATGGGGCAGAAATTTATAATTATTTCTTCGAAAGAGGAGATAGAGAAAAAGAATGCCGAGGAGCCTGCCCCGGTAGTCAATTATCTGGATCAAACCAAAGAAATAGCGGGTTATATTTGCAAACAGGCTGAAATAATCACCAAAAATAAAAATGGAAAAGAAAATAAAGTGATCGTATTCTATACGGATAAACTTCCCGGTAAGGAATTGAATTTTGACGGTGATTACAGAACATTAGATGGTTTCCCTCTCGCATTTACTGTAAATGAAGACAGGATTTCAATGGTTTTTACAGCAACTTCTGTTACCAAATGCAAACTAAAGAAGAAGGAATTTGTAGTCCCTGAGGGTTATAAACAGGTTACTGAAGAAGAGCTGAAAAATATGTTTGGTGGTGGGGATATGTGATACAAGGTGCCGTCAATCGTCAGTCATTTTTTATTAATTTTGCAGTCTCAGGATTCACTATAAGAGAATTTTTTTGGAATGCCCCCAAATCAGAATACTTTAAAAAAGAATATATTACAGAAAGAAAAAAATAATAACAGCAAAAAGCGATCTTCAAAACAATCAGAAAGCGGAAAATCCGGGCGGAGTGATAGGATAAAAAAAATGATCGGTGCTTTCTGCTTTCTTTTAGCTTTTTTCCTGTTTTTTGGTTTTACATCTTATTTACTAGGATGGTTCAGTAATAATCCAGATGACACCTTTTCAGATATCTCTCTTGGTCGTATTTTATTTGATGACTCCATAGAGGTTCAAAACTGGACTGGAAGACTGGGAGCTGCTCTGTCGCATCTTTTCATAAAAGGTTGGTTTGGCATCTCCTCTTATCTGTTCATTCTTATCTTGATTTTTTTAGGTATTAAACTTTTATTAAAACCTAACCTGAGGGCCGGCACACCAATCGCATATTCTATTTTTGGCATGTTATGGATATCGATTACCCTTGGTTTTATTTTTCAGAAATCGGATTCCTTACTGATACTGGGAGGTACTTTTGGATATCAAGCCAACGGATGGTTTCGGGGCATTTTGGGGAATATAGGAACAGGATTCCTTCAGGCGTTTGTTTTTATTTGTTTTCTGATTGTTGCCTTTAATTTTCCTTTCCATTTGAGGAAGAAAAAATCACTATCAGAAAACAATGAGGAGTCTCCCGAAGAAAACAGACCTATAAATATTCCGTTTGATAGCGCTGAAGCACGGGTAACTGGTGTCCAGGATCTTAGCGCCGGATCAAGTGTTCCGGTAATAACAGACCATAATGACTCACCGGGCGGCATTGATCTTGAACTGGAGAGTTCTGAGATCGAGAAGAACTTCACAGACTCTGATTTCCCAAAAGAAGGCGAATATGGATCATTGGATTCGGAATATGATCCACTTTTAGATCTTCGTGATTATAAATATCCTCCGTTGGATTTATTGAATGACTATGGTGAGAGCAATATAGGTGTCCGTAAAGAGGAACTCGAAGCCAATAAAAACCGTATCGTTGAGACGCTGAATAATTATGACATAAGTATTGACAAGATCAAGGCCACGATAGGCCCTGCTGTGACACTCTATGAGATTATTCCTCCTCCCGGTGTACGCATTTCCAAGATAAAAAATCTTGAAGATGACATTGCTCTCAGCCTGGCTGCTCTTGGTATCAGGATAATAGCGCCTTTGCCGGGAAAAGGAACTATTGGCATTGAAGTACCCAATCAGAATCCGGAGGTTGTATCCATCAAATCGATTCTGTCATCCGAACGTTTCCAGACTTCAAAATATGCCCTGCCATTTGGGCTTGGGAAGACGATATCGAATGAAAGTTATATTGCCGATCTGACCAAGATGCCGCATATCCTGATGGCTGGTGCCACTGGCCAGGGTAAATCCGTCGGATTAAATACGATCATCACATCACTTCTTTATAAAAAGCATCCTTCGCAGTTAAAATTTATCCTCGTCGATCCTAAAAAGGTTGAGCTTTCGCTTTTTGCTAAAATTGAGCGGCATTTTCTCGCCAAACTGCCTGACCTTGAAGATGCGATCATTACCGACATCAGGCAGGTCGTCAGAACATTGCATAGTCTGAGCATCGAGATGGACAGTCGTTATGATCTCCTTCGGGATGCAGGGGTCAGGAACATACAAGAGTATAATGCAAAATTCCTGACCAGAAAGCTCAATCCAAATGAGGGGCATAGATTCCTCCCATATATTGTCGTTGTCGTCGATGAATTTGCCGACCTTATCATCACGGCCGGCAAAGAAATAGAGACACCCCTCACGCGCCTGGCGCAATTATCAAGGGCTATTGGCATTCATCTCATCATTGCCACACAGCGTCCATCGGTAAATATCATCACCGGATTAATAAAAGCGAATTTTCCAACGCGCATTGCATTCCGTGTTATCTCAAAAATCGATTCCCGCACCATTCTCGATTCAAATGGGGCCGAACAACTTATCGGCCGTGGCGACATGTTGATAGGTACAGGCAGTGACCTGGTGCGTCTCCAATGTGCCTATGTTGATATTGAAGAAGTGGAAAGGGTATCAGAATATATCGGATCACAAAGAGGTTACCCGACCGCTTTTGACCTGCCCGAATATTTCGATGAAAAAGATGAACCCAATAAGGATTTCGATCCCACTGAACGCGATGAACTCTTCGAAGATGGCGCCAGGCTGGTCGTTCAATATCAGCATGGTTCCACTTCCCTGCTTCAGAGAAAACTTAAACTCGGTTATAACCGTGCCGGACGTATCATAGACCAGCTTGAAGCTGCCGGCATCGTTGGACCTTTTGAAGGCAGCAAAGCGCGCGAAGTTAAAGTTAAAACCGAAATGGAATTGGAACACTATTTGAGAGATTTCGGCCAAACTAAGGATTCCAAATGAAAACACAACCAATTATAGCGTCATTCCTCATTTTTTTCTGTTTTAATACTCTCCTTAAAGCTCAGGATAAAACAGCATCCGACATCCTCGACCAAATCCAGACCAAAACACAATCGTACACCTCGATGAAATTTGAGTTTACTTACACCATGGAAAATAAATCCCAGGGTATATACGAAAGCATGGATGGCGTGCTATCTATCAAAGGTAATAGCTACAGGTTGACTATTGCCGGACAGGAGGTGATTTGCGATGGCGAAACTGTATGGACATACATCAAAGACGCCAACGAAGTGCAGATCAATTACGTCGAAGAAGGTAATGACGCCATCACGCCTTCCAAGTTGTTTACATCCTATAATAAAAATTATAAATCGAAGTATATCAAAGAAATAAATGAGAATGGCAAGGCTGTTCAGATAATTGACCTCACACCTATTGAAGGTAAGTCTTTCTCCAAAATCGAACTCAAAGTTGAAAAAGGGATAAATGAAATCCTGAGTTTTACAGTTTTTGACAAGAATGGCAGTACCTATTCATATAAAGTCATTCGATTCCTGCACGATGTACCAATGGAGGCTGATAAATTCATCTTTAAACAAGAGAATTATCCTGGAGCTGAAATCATTGATATGAGATAATAAAAAGTATCCTCAGTTTACTTTTATGCGCTGATAATTCTCGTACTTATAAATATTTACACCATTATTTTCAAAGCCGCCTGAATCCTGTCGAATAAAATGATAATTGCAGTTTAATCCGCTTAATTTCAGATACTGAAGACATTTTTCGAAGTCTTTACCATATGTTTTGATGGCTGTCAAAAAAAAGTAAGTGATGTCAAAACCTTCGAATGCAAATTTATCTTCAGAAGGTTCTCCTTTGAATTTCTCACGGTATTTTTTAATAAAAAGTTCGACTTTTTGATTGCTGTATTCCACAAATCCTGAAGAAAAGAGATGGAGGTCCAACTTGAGCAGGTAGGGAATTTCCAGGTCGAAATTTTCCCATTCTGATATACCAAACAAAGTGATATCGTAATACTCCCGCAGGGAAATAAGGCTGGAGATCAGCTTTATTACGAACAATCTGTCATCAGATAAACTGATAACAATATTTTTCCTGGTCGGAGCGATATTATTACGAAGACTGTTTATACTATCAAATCCATAATTTAAATCCTTCAGATAATTCCTCACTCTTAAAGTGTCACCGAAATATTTCACTGTAAGCTGGCTGTTTAACTGTGACTTCAGGTAATCGAGATCTTGCTGATGAGAATAAGTATTTTGCCGGGCAATAATGAAGGTCGCACCAGGATATTCTGATATCAGATAATCAGACAGTAATTTCAACTGTCCCTGCCAGGATGGCTGGACTTTGAAGACCTGTGGATTATCCTTCAATATTTCATCGCTTGATGAAAATGGATTTACTATTTTAATGTGATTGACCTTGGCGAATTGAGAAACTATACTGAAACTCTTTCTGAACAAAGGTCCGATGATAATATCCATTTTTTTTAGTTGCGGTTCAGAAAGGACTTCCCTGGTCTTAGATGTATTTTCGTCGACGTCGTAGACAAAAATTTTGCTTTTAAATCCCATTTCCGCAAGTGAATCGATGGCTATCAAAGCGCCTTCATAAAACTGGATATACCTGAAAGATGGATAATCGGAAGGGTAATCCGCAACAGTAGTGTCATTGTTTAAAATGCTGTCATATTCTTCAAGATAGAATGGAATCATGAGAGCAATATTGTATGTTTCGCCTTTGTACATGATGGGTTGACAAGAGGATTCCACGGCTGTTGCGGACGGTTTTTCCACGGGTGGTGGTTTATAGGTCACACGATAGAGAGTTCCTGCCTGCGCTTGCGGATTATCATTTAAATCTTTTACCGGGATTTTCACTTCCTCCCTATTTTCAATGAGCTCTTCCAGGTTAGGATTCAACAAGTACAGGTCATCGGGACGGACTCCATATTTATCGGCAATGCTCACCGGCGTGTCATTCTTTTTTGTTTTATGATATATATAATAGACCAATGTGTCTTTTCCACTTTCAGTAAACTGAACATTTGATGAGCGATTATCGGGTATCCTGATGATCTGGCCGATTTTGGGACCATTGGCTAATGTGGGATTTATTTTTATCAGCTCATCAATAGAGATGTGGAACACTTTTGATAAGCCATAAAGGGTTTCCTTGGGCTTAATGGTATATTGAATATACCCTTTCAAGGAATCCTGACCAGGTGTCTGCCATGGTGTCTGATGTTCTGTAGTCATTTCTTTTAAGCCGACATCCTGACCTGAAGGTATTTTAATAACCTGTCCTGACAGCAGGCCTTTTTCCATGATCACCGGATTACAGTTACGTATTTCTTCGATACTGACACCATATTCTCTGGACAGGCTGAATAATGTTTCCTTTTCTTTAACGGTGTGGTAAATAAAATTTTGAGATTCACCGGGTTGTGTTTTAGCAGAAATGCTGCCGGATGGGCTCTTTCCGACAGGAATTTTGATAATCTGGTTTGGTTTGACCTCATCGCCCAGCTGAATATTCTCTGCCTTAATGACATCAACGCTGACTGTATATGCTTTAGAAATTGCAGATAATGTTTGCCCTGGTTTTACAAAATGAATATAGTAAGACTTGCCGTTATAGACCTCGATGATGTCAGATCGCGTTATGCCGGGGATGTCCTGGCTGTTAGCAACAGGCATAAAGAAAAGCAAAAGGGATATGATCAAAAACAAACCTTTATTCACAGGCAGAAGAATATATTTAAAAGTTAAACATGATGATGTTTTATTCCCACTCAATGGTTGCCGGGGGCTTTGAACTTATGTCATAAACCACGCGGTTAACGCCTTTAACATTGTTAATGATCTTATTGGAAATGCGGGCCAGAAAATCATAAGGCAACTGCGACCAGTCGGCAGTCATACCATCTGTAGATCCCACAGATCTAAGAACCACTACGTTTTCGTAAGTCCGTTCATCTCCCATAACACCGACAGAACTTACAGGCAACAATAATACAAAGGCCTGCCAGACTTTATCATAGAGTCCTTCTTCCTTTAAACCTGAGATAAATATATCGTCAGCTTCCTGCAGGATTCTGACCTTGGATGTTGTTATTTCACCGACTATTCTGATTCCAAGGCCAGGTCCCGGAAAAGGATGCCTTGAAATCAGATCATTACTGATACCTAGGTTGCGCCCTACCTTGCGGACCTCATCCTTAAAAAGACTTTTTAATGGTTCGATAACCTTCAGCTTCATTATGTCGGGTAATCCACCCACATTGTGATGCGATTTAATGGTCGCCGATGGTCCTTTAACTGACATAGATTCAATGACATCAGGGTAAATAGTACCCTGGGCAAGCCAGAATACATTTTTTATTTTATGAGCTTGCTCATCGAAAATTTCAATGAAAATCTTTCCGATAATTTTCCGTTTTGCTTCAGGTTCCGCAACATGCCTGAGAGCATCGAGAAAACGTTTACCGGCCTTAATACCTTTTACATTAAGTCCCATATGTTTATAAGAAACGAGCACATTTTCAAATTCATTTTTACGAAGTAAACCATTATCAATAAAAATGCAATGAAGTGCCCGTCCTATTGCTTTATGGAGTAATACTCCCGCTACAGTGGAATCGACCCCTCCTGACAAGCCGAGCACGACCTGGTCGTTCCCAAGTTTCTCTTTCAGTTCCTTCACCGTCGTCTCGATGAATGAATCGGGTGTCCAAGACTGGGAACAACCGCATATATTCACTACAAAATTTCTAAGTAAAACTGTGCCTTCTGTTGAATGGTAAACCTCCGGATGAAACTGAATGCCATAAGTAGGTTCGTTCTTTATTTTAAATCCGGCAATAGTGACGTCTTTGGTGCTGGAAATGATCTTAAAACCAGCGGGTACAGAGAGGATAGTATCACCATGTGACATCCATACCTGACTTCCCCGATGCATACCTTTCATCAGGTTGTCAAGGGCGTCGATAAAAGACAGGTTGGCACGGCCATATTCCCTGATCTGGGATGGCAAAACTTCTCCCCCATTATCTAATGCAAGATACTGTGCTCCATAGCAGATCCCCAGGATAGGAATCCTTTTTCTGAATTGGGACAAAACAGGCACAGGAGAATTGGTGTCTCTGACTGAAAACGGGCTGCCGGAAAGGATGATTCCTTTAAGGGTATTATTTGGCTGAATTGAAGCGTTAAAGGGATGTATTTCACAATAGACATTTAATTCCCGAATGCGCCTGGCAATTAATTGGGTATACTGTGAGCCGAAATCCAGGATAAGAATCATCTCTTCCATGCGACAAATATAAATAAAAATGGATTGAGAGGGAAATCATATATCCAGTACAATTCTTTCAGATGAAGAGGGATCATTGAAATCAAATTTTATCAGCGAAAGGTGAGGCGTATCAATAGCCGCATTAAATGCGAATGTCTGTCCTATACGTTCCCGCCACTGTCCGGTAAGTCTTGATGACTCATGAATATGCCCATGCATGGTGACGAGTGGCTGGTATTTTTCAATAAAGCGTTTAATGGCAATACTTCCCACATGGACATCGAGAGGGACATGCTCGAACATCACACCATCGAGGGCAGCACGGTCTAAAAGTGTACGATACGGTGGAGAATGAAACAGAAAAACTGTTCGGGATGTATCCTTTTCTTTTACCAGCAGTTCTAAGTCTTTGGCAATAGTTCCATGCTCAATATCCTCAGGTGGGTCAACAGTGCGGAAACCCTCATTTGGCGAAATACATCCCGGGTCGACATAACGCGACACATCATACTTCTCCCAGTCCTTTATTTGAAAAGGTGATGGCGGAATATAGGCATATCCTGAAACAATAAAATCCTTATAAGGTATCGACTTCTGATGAATATACTGCCAATGACCATGATGAGCGCCATCAATAAAATATTGTTCTTCCGACCGTGCATCATCGTTTCCCATGATGAGAAATACTTCAGGATAATTGTTTCTCATCTTTTCTTTTAATTTCAAAAACCTTTTACTGAGATAATCCTCCACAAAATTTTCGATCATCTCGTCTCCCCATTGAACCGGCCGTAACCTGTGAGGCAGCAAATCTCCTCCCAGGAACAGAACTTGAGGCGGATCATTGAGCATCTCAGCAAATAATCTTTCATAGCGGCCGATCTTCCCATGCAGGTCGGTGACAAAAAATGCCTTTATCATAGAGAATATTATTGAATAATTATTTTTACCGGTCTGGCTGAATTATATGATGAACCGATCATGACCGCGTAACTTGTTTTGTTCCGGATGTCCTCATCTGTAATAAGATGCAGGTCGATGATCCCCTCCTTAACGGAAGATAATTGACAATTAATAATTTAAAAGAGCTTGGTAAATATTTCTATTATTCATATTATCCGTAACAATGAGTTTAAATTTATTTTGACCTTTTTTCAATCGATCATCAAACTCATATTTCAGAAAATTATTTTTGGCATCATAATCCATTAGTATCCACTCACCATTCAATGTTCCCTTATAGGATTTAATTCCTGAGCTTTCATCAGATATCTGAAACATAAATGAATCAAGATCATTCAGATTCATATTATCGGTCATATTAATGGCTTTAATGACGGGTGGGACAGTATCAACGGCCACTGCATAATCGCCAAAACTCCTGACCTTTGCTTTGATAAAGTCATCGTCATAATTTCCTCCTGCATAAACAGGCAGCCCATTTTCAAGCTTAACCAGAAAGGCTTTTTCGAGATATTTTGCCGGAACCGAATCCGGTTTTATCCACAAATCAAAATAATCATGAACTGGGGTATAGATATCATTTACATGATGTATCCCCGAATGACCGTTGATTTTTTTAGCTGAGTAACTGTATGTGAAATTAATGTCATTATACAGACAATTTTCATTAAGATGCAGGCAAATGCCGGCTGCTGTAAAATCATTCGGACGGTCAAAGTGAAATATTACAGATGAATCGCTCACAGGGGCGGATAATTTTATATCAAAGGGTCCGGGTTTATGGCTACGGATATAGAACTTCAGAGTGGCTGAATTGCCTTTTACATCTTTTACGACATATTCGATCTTATGTAATTTCTCATCCTGAAAAGTCAAAATTCCATTGTTATTAACTGATTTATAGAGGCTAAGCCTATTGTTTGGAAGGATGTCAGTCCGGATAAAACGTCTTTTCGATTTCATGAACTCCGCATAATCAATCAGCGCATTGATATAACGGGTTTCATCAAATGAGAATTTCCCTGTTACAATGGAAAACTCAGACCTGCCATCCTGGAAAAGTTCAATAGAATAGATGCCGTTTGGATTATCATCATCGCTTTGCTGATCAAAAGTCTGTATGCCAAAAGCGACTGACCCTGTCACAATAAGCGTATCATGGTGCGACAGATGGTAGGTGTTTCCCCTGCTTTCAACTGCAATGATAACCGTATCGGTTGAACCGTTTATCCGGGTGCTGGCATCGAGTGCGTAGATTTTTACAGCCTGGATTTTAGGTTTGACGGCATCTTTAACATTGATTCCGAAAAGCAATGGGTTTATCGTTTGCTGGGTCAGCCCATCCCTGAATTCAAAATGAAGGTGAGGACCGCCTGAGCTGCCTGAACTGCCTGATAAAGCGATAATCTCTCCTTTTTTTACGGGCAATTCATCTTTGTCCAGGGTGATATCAATGGTAAAGGATTCCTTTTTGTACTGTTGCCGGCGGGCATACTCACTGATAGTTGGACTGAATGATTTAAGGTGGCCGTAAACGGAAACATATCCATTAGGGTGGGTGATGTAGAGAGCTTTGCCATAACCAAAGGGAGAGATATTTATGCGGGAAATATAGCCATCAGCTACAGCAGATATTTTCTTACCTTCGGCACCACCTGTCTTTATGTCGATACCGGAATGAAAGTGATCAGCACGCAACTCGCCGAAGGTGCCTGACAGGAATATCCTGTAATCGACAGGCGGGATAAAATCATTGACGGGATAAGTACTTTGCGAAGATAATACACCCGAATAAGCCAGAAATAGCATGAAAAGGAGATATCTTTGCAGAATCGGATACATTTCGTGTTGAGTTTCACGCAGAGCTAACGTCGGTTTAGCAAATATATGTATTTTCAGTTCCATTTTTTGCCGGAATTTTCCTAATTTGGCATCATAAAAAATTATTATATGAGCAGGTTATATTTCAAAGAGGTTCAGAAGTTCACACAGATATGGCTTTGGGTGCTTCTGTCAGCAATGGTAGGATTATTCCTTTTCTTTATAATTAAGCAGATCGTCTTCGATCAGCCCGTGGGTGATCATCCGACAACAGATTTAGGATTACTGCTGACAAGTTTAATTCCACTTGCAACTATTGGTTTATTTTTCTCACTCCGGCTTATAACCGAGGTGAGAAAAGAGGGTATTTTTTACCGCTTTGCACCATTTCAACGAAAATTAAAGTTAATACCATGGGCCGATATTGAAAAGTGTTATGTTAGAAAATATAAGCCAATCAGCGAATATGGCGGCTGGGGCATGCGCATGGGATCATTAAAACATGGTAAAGCGTTCAATGTTAGGGGCAATATGGGATTGCAAATAGAATTCAAGAATGGCAAACGTTTTCTCATTGGCACTCAGAATCCTCAGGAACTGGAAGGAGCGCTGAATAAGATAAAAAATGAAACGGAACGATATCAGTTTTAATAACTTCAAACAATACAATAAAGGATGAAAAATGTCAAATCTGCGTTATTTATTATTGGTTCATTAATCCTTTCTATATTATCTGCTTCTGAAGCATTTTCACAGCAAAAAAATCCTGGAATTTTGCAATTATCCGGTAAATGGTCGGGAAAGGTACAAACGCTCGAGGTCGTCTTTTGTATTACCCCGCAGGAGGATAGTGTCGTGGTTACCCTTGACAGTCCTGATCAAGGAGTAATGGGTATTCCGGTAAATGGTTATACTTTTCAGAACGACAGTGTGATCTTTGACGTGGAATCAATAGGCGGAAAATTCACTGGTAAATTTAATCCGGCTGGTCCGGTTATCGAAGGAATGTGGTATCAGGGAGGTATTGGATACCCGCTGAATCTCACACCCAATGATCAATATACAGGCCTGTTGCGTCCGCAGGAGCCCAAACCTCCATACCCCTATATTGTAGAAGATGTCACATTTCCAAATAAATCTGCTGGCATAACTTTGGCAGGAACGCTCACTCTCCCTGATGGAGGAGACCCTTTCGCGGCAGCCATTATGGTGACAGGCAGCGGGGCACAAAACAGGGATGAAGAGCTCCTGGGTCATAAACCATTTCTGGTCATAGCCGATTATCTGACACTGCAAGGTACTGCAGTTCTGCGTTACGATGACAGGGGCTTTGGGAAATCCACAGGCGACATGCTGAATTCGACAACAGGGGATTTTGCCACCGATGCCTATGCAGCTTTTGAGTTTCTGAAACAGGATACGCGTATTAATCCGGCTAAAATCGGGATCATCGGGCATAGTGAAGGTGCGATGATTGCTTCGATGGTTGCTGCTGAACACCCCGATATTGCATTTATCGTGATGATGGCCGGCTCAGGCCTGTCAGGTGAAGAAATTCTATTTGTCCAGTCGGGAGTCTTACTTAGGGCATCCGGAGAGAGTGAAAAAAATATAAAGAAAGTTGAGGATTTCAACAGGAAAGTCTATAAAATAGCCATCAGCGATGCCGACAGGGAACAAGCTAAGAAGAAACTTAGAAAAGCTTTTGCCGGCTTTACCAAAGACATGACTGAAATGGAGAAAAACCGCATGGGATTCAGTGACTATGTGATTGAAGCAACGATACGTGATCTGCTTAATCCCTGGATGCGATACTTCCTCAGGCTGGATATTAAACCCTATCTCAGCAGGGTAAAGTGTCCCGTATTAATTCTGAATGGGGATAAGGATCTCCAGGTGCCGCCAAAAGAGAATATCCCTCCTATTGAAGATGCATTACGGAAAGGCGGAAATACTGATTATAAAGTAGTTATCCTGCCAGAGTTAAACCATCTCTTCCAGTCATGCGAATCAGGTTCCCCTGCAGAATATGCCCGTATACAGGAAACATTTTCACCGAAAGCTCTTGAAGTTATTAGCGAATGGGTAAATCATAAAGTATCCCAGGACTAAAGTCCTGGGCCAATTAAATTGCGAGTTTGAATCCCACTATGCCCTAATAATACGATGCGCTAGTTATAAACCGGCAAAAAGGAATAATTGTCGGAATAATACAGCATCTGCTGTGAGTAGTCCTCAGGATATTCGATCTGGATATCAATGATTTCATCCCCTTTCATTACAGGTTTGAGAACCGGATTGACAAAACCGCCATAGGGAGCCAGGTTCAGCTTATCATAGCGCTCTTTAACCTCTTTATGAAGAATGGGATCGACCTGTACACCATAGTTTTCGACAAGCGCCTTACCGGCTTCATAGTCTCCTTCCGATTTAATGCGCTGCACTTCTTTGAGGAGCTCACCAAAAAGGTTTCTGAGCTTGTCATAGTCATTGATCTTATAGTAGCTTTTTTCATCTTTTGTGACTTTTTCTATCACCTTTTCGTTAGCTCCCTTTTCATAACACCACCTGGCTATAAGCTGACGTGAGCGCATGTGTGCCTGCTCAATGGTTTTACCGAATTCAATCCTGACAAGCTGAGTCATGAGGCCATTCCGCATAAATGCATCATATTCAGCCTTGGCCGCTTCCTGAGAAGGTAAAATACCGAGTTCGACAAGCTTAGGATCTATGAGGTAATACAGGGCAAACAATTCAGCACGGGCTTCTTCAAGAGGCGAATGATAATTTTTCAATGCTTCGGTGCCCGTTCCCGGCAGGAGTTGTCCGGAAGCATGCCCCAGGCATTCATGCAAGTCGGTGTTGATATTTCCTGCCAGCGGACCATATTTCTTTTCACGGTCAATTTCCTCCTGCGAAAAGCCAAATTCTTCAAGGAAACCGCTTATCAAAGAGACCTGATCATAAGCATAGGTGATATTTTCCATTGTCACTGATTTTGAGCCATGCTTTTTCCTGATCCAGTCGGCATTAGGCAGGTTGATGCCAATCGGGGTAGATGGATAACAGTCGCCGCCAAGCTGAGCCACAGTAATGACCTTAGCAGATACACCCTTGACTTCTTTCTTTTTAAACCGTGGGTCGACAGGCGAATTGTCTTCGAACCACTGGGCATTGGCACTGATGATTTCAGTCCGTTTGGTGGCTTCCTTATCTTTGAAATCCACGACAGACTCCCATGTGGCTTTCATTCCCATAGGATCGCCATAGTTTTCAACAAATCCATTCACATAATCCACCTGTGAATTAAGGTCCTGTACCCATGAAATATTATATTCATCCCACGTTTTAAGGTCCCCGGTGGTATAGTACTCGATGAGCTTTTGCAGAGCCTCACGCTGATTTTCGTTTTCTGTCACCGTCAAAGCTTCCTGCAACCAGAATACGATTTTTTCGATGGCAGCACCGTACAATCCTGCAGTACAATAGGTTTCCTCGATGACCTTATCGTCCCTTTTAATGACTTTTGAATTCAGCCCGTAGGATATGGGTGTTGTATCATTGGGTTTCTTCAAGGATTCATAATATGCCACGACTTCTTTCTCGGTGACGCCTTCATAGAAGTTACATGCTGAATTGACAACAAGGTCCTTAGAGGCATCCTGGCTGACACGCTTCGGAGCAACTGTTGGATCAAAGATGAGTGTGGTCATCCTCTGTATGAAGACCTCTTTCTTTTCACCTTCCAGTAATGGAAATAAGGCTCCTTCAGAGTTTGTGACAAGTGATGCAAAATACTCTTTGGATATCTCCGGGAAGAATTTATCGGTGGAATAGTGGTGATGAATGCCATTGGAGAACCACACCCGTTTGGCGTAGATCATAAGATTTTTGAAATCAGCGCTTTCCCTGGCACCCGTATAATGCCGTATGATTTCTTCCAGTGTGGTACGGATGGCGATGTTATATTTATAGTTCTGATCATAGATGATATCCCTGCCGGCCAATGCTGCCTGGCTCAGATAATAGATAAGTTTTTTCTGGTCCAGTGTCAGGCTGTCAAAGCCCGGCACGCGATAGCGCATGACTCGCAAATCGGCAAATTTCTCGAGGAAAAACTTGAAATCCTCAGAAGGTGGAGGCTGCTGTGTTTTTTGTTTACAAGAAAAAACTGAAACAATCATAAATGCTGCGATTAGGATTTTAATGGTTTTCATGTGTCAATAGTTTGATTTTAAATGGCTACATGGAATATCCGAAAAGGACAAGGTAGCTTTATTGATTCAAAGTTTTTTTAAATGCAAATATAGCATTTAGAATGGCATCGAAGAAGAACAGCAACATTTCTATAAAGTACCGGCTTCGACTAATTTGATGCCTTCCATAACCGGAATAACTTGTGTGATATCCATCGAAAATGAGTACTCCAGGACGTCATCGAGTCCCAGCCGTTTTAACCTGTGGCGGTGTGCCGCTTTTTCAATATACCCTAAAATATTACCTTTTGCTACATTCCATAAATCCATAGCCGCATGAGCCGAATCACAGTGAGTGAGGAATCTGTCGGTTTTCAGCAGGGCATCGGTGAGAGCGCCGGCGAAAAGAGTATCTTCAAGATTGAAGAGGTTTTTCCACCCTGCACAGAGGATTACCACATTCTTATTCTGGAGCGTAAGCCAATCGGCGAGAGCCTTGCGGTTGATAAAGGCTCCTATCACGATTTTACCCGACATTTTCACACTGTCAATAGCCTGGGTGCCATTTGTTGTGCTGTAAACGATAGTTTTCCCTTTGACATCAGGAGTCATAAAATGAAAGGCCGAGTTGCCCATGTCGGCGAAATCCAGCTTACAGCCTTCCCGTTCAGCAGCCACCAGATACCCTTTCTTCTTATATTCCCTGGCTTCCTCAATGGTGGCAATAGGAATCATTTCACTGACACCATTAGCGAAAGCTGTGCAAATCGACGTGGAAGCTCGCAGGATGTCGACCAAAACAATAATAAAGTCCTCTCTGGTAATAATATGTGGAAATAATAATGGCGAGAAGCAAACTTCGATGGTTCTGGGTGAAGAAGATCCAGGCATATTGAACTAATTAACGAAAGACACCTGTGCTGTAAGTTTGCTTTGCGAACTAAACTTTATAACATGTGTAAAGATACAGAAATAAAAATCATCATACAGGTGAATCTTTGAGTTAACTTTCAACGCCCATGTGCTTGCGCTTTTGCAAACGTATCGACTTGCTGAGATGTTCGCAAAACGTCAAAATTTAATTTACTTGCATTATTCTCCATCAGTATCTTGTGGGAATTGCGCAAGCACGATTTTGCACTAAATCCCATCCCGGGCAAGACCCGGGAACGGGATAGCCTTTTCCGATAAATGTAGTATAAATGATTTTTACCACAAAATTTTTATACTACGGAAAAAGCTACGTCTAAATTAAGAAAAAAATCGTTCACTATTGTTGAACAGGCATGCCATGAAATACATGGCTTCGGAAAATTATTCCGGGAACTTCAGGTCAAGATCGTCTTATCGGGGCAATCGAAAAGTACGCTGAATATCTATGCTTGTAAACTGGCTCAGGTGAGTTTACACTTCGGCAAGCTACCCCAGCATATCAGCGAGAAAGAGATGAATCACTACCTGGATTACCGCGACAACCTGCAGAAACAAATGAAGCTATCGGGAATCGAGTTCCTGATGCGATTTTGTCAGCACATACTGGCCAAAGGTTTTGTCAGGATCCGGTATTACGGATTACTGTCAGCCACAAAACGCAAACAACTGCGGTTATTGCAAAAGGAGTTTGGCATCCACACTCCGGAAAAAAGAGAAAAGAAAAATAGAAAAACTTATATGAAGCGCGGACAGGACAGGATTCCCCCCCCCCTGCTGCGGGGCAAGCTGTGCAACACAGCTTCATCGGCTAATCTAAAGGTAAGGCGGGATTAGGCTACGCCACACGACACCTTACTTATTGGATGCAGGGTTTATTTTTTCATTCTCACACCAGTTGGATTGAACCCTTCTTTTAAATAAAAATTCAATGTCCTCTTCCACTTTGATTCCTCGGGTGGGGATAGTTCTAATCTAGACCATTCTTTTATTTCTTTTAATTGATTAGCATACAACATTAATTTTTCACCAATTCCTTTAGACCTAAAATGTGGTTTTACATATAATTCATTTATAACTCCATATTTTCCACTTGCATAAATTGCATATGACTCTATTAAACTAATAAATCCTATTATTTCATTATTATATATTGCGACCTTAATTATTCCTTTGTTAATAAAATCCGTAATTAATCGTAGCAACTCATTATCAGTTATTTTATCATGTTCAATCTCATCATAAAACTCAGTCAAAACATCCTTAAATTTATGAATATCATCCTGATTTTTTAAATCTTTTAGAATTATTTCCATATCATTACTTTTTATAAAATCTAACTAATTTTCCCTAATGATTATTACATTTGTTCTTCTACTGTCTTTGAAATTAAAAGTTCTTCAACTTCATATTAAAAGTCAAATTTTTATGGTACCGTATTCCCTGTATTGCTCTTTCCTCTGATTATGTTTTTCTATTTCCTGCAAAACAGCCTCCTTGTCATCCCCATCCTGCTCAGCCAAAGCCCGGGTGTATTCTTCCAGTTTATGATCAATATAGGCCAGGTGCCTTTCAATTTTAGCCTGGCTGAAATTATTCTTCTTGCTGTTCTGTGCCCGTAACTTAGTGCTGTCGCCGGCGATAAGCTTGCCACCAATCAGGTGGATATATAATTTGAAAAGTAAAAGAATTACAGTATGCGATTGCTTAAATACTCAATGCCTTATGCAATCCCTCGAGGTGATCACAACATGATATTGCTTGGTTCTCTGAAAGTAACCGTTTCAGTCAAAGTGATGATTTGTTCCAGATCACCGATCCTGATTACAAAATCCCCTTTTTCGGCGATCAATCGGTTTTCCTTATTGTAGAATGCGAGATCTTCGGCTCTAATGGTAAATTCAATAGTCCTTGATTGAGCCGGATCCAGGTCAATTTTCATGAACCGCCTTAATCTCTTGTTGTCAGGGTTTATTGAAGCGTACAGATCTGAAGTGAACAGCATCACCACTTCTTTCCCTGCACGGTTACCGGTGTTCTCAATGGTAACAGCAACATTCACAGAACCTTTCGATGTCAATTCAGAACTGCTTACTTTCAGGTTGCTATACTTAAAAACTGTATAGCTCAAGCCATGACCGAATCCATACTGGATAGCGACGTCTGATTCATTATCATATAAGCCTTCCAGTCTTTCCTGTTTTTCTGATGGTTTGTAATCATAATTGATCAGAGAGTTTGGAAACATGGGATAAGTATAAGGAAGCTTCCCGCTGGGGTTGACATCACCGAATAATATTTCTGCCAGGGCAGTCCCACCATAATTACCAGGAAGGTACGTTTGCACAACGGCAGCCATTGTGTGCTCGAATTTGCTGATGATGCGTGGACGGCCTTCGTTTAACACCAGTATTACGGGTTTCCCTGTATTGGCAAGTGCTATGGCCAGTTGGGTCTGGTTCTCGGAAATGTAAAGATCATACAGATCGCCGGGCTTTTCGCAATAGCTATTTTCACCAAGAAAGAGAATGATGCAATCTACCCCTTTTGCAACCCGGACTGCATCAGAGATGTCCAGATCTTTTTCTTGGTAGTATGGCCCCTGCATATCATACGAAACACCTTCCACGAATGTGACCTTATCTTTACCTATCTTGTTTTCAATTGCTTCAAGAAAGGTAAAGTACTCTTGTGCAAATTCATCTGTTTTTTCACCCTGCCATGAATAGGACCATCCACCATTCATTGGCCTCATCCAATTGGCATTTGGCCCGGACACCAATACCTTGATATTCTTTTTTAAGGGGAGTGTCTGGTCATCATTTTTCAACAATGTGATGGACTCCAATGCCGCATCCAACGCCAGATTCTCATGCTGTTCACTCCCAAAATCCGGATAATTTTCGTAGTCAGTAGTGGGAGATTCAAATAATCCGAGTTCCATTTTTAATTTCAAAATTCGTGTAACTGCTTCATCGATCCGGCTCATGGGTACCTCACCTTCATTGACCAACTCAACAAGGTAATCGCAGAAATCGAAATCATAAGGGACCATTGACATGTCAATGCCAGCGTTGATGGCCAACTTAACGGCTTCTTTTGGAGAGGAGGCGAATTTATCGCGGTCATAAAGGTTGTCAATATCTGCCCAGTCAGTGACGACCAACCCTTCAAACCCCATTTCGTTCCGGAGTAATGTTGTCAGAATGTCGTAACTGGCATGGACCGGAATGCCATTCAAAATACCTGAATTGACCATAATGGATTTTGCCCCTGCATTTATCGGGAACTGGAAAGCTGGTACATGTTTCTCGTTAAGTTCGCGTGGATGGATATGAAGTGGATTGCGGTCCTTTCCTGAATTTGAATTATAACCCAGGTAATGCTTCAGGCAGGCAGCACCGTGTTTTTGATCGATGGTTACCACATCTTTTCCTTGAATGCCTTCAACAGCTGCAGAACCCAATATGCCATTCAGATACACATCCTCACCAAAGGTCTCCCACATGCGCGAATCCCTGGGATCGCGGCCCATATCCTGCACCGGGGAAAAGTTCCATGGTATGTTGGAAGCGCGCATTTCATAAGCACACATTTCGTTAAGTTGCCTGACGAGTTCCGGATTAAAGGTAGCACCCAGGCCGATCTGTTGGGGAAACAAGGTGCCCCCGGCAGTATAAGTAGTGCCATGGATAGCGTCAATACCATATAATATCGGGATGCCAGTTTCATGAATGGCTACCTCCTGGATCTGGTTGATAATTTCATGCCACCATTCCAACGACCTTGCCCGGTTGTTCACCGTATTCAGGATAGAACCAATCTTGTATTTGCCTAAAGCTTTCTGAAGCTTTTCAGAATCCAGTTCAACCGGTTCAGGCTGTGCATCCAGGGAATTACCTTTAACAAGTACTGACAAAGTAACCTGTGTCATCTGACCCACCTTTTCCTGTAGGGTCATGCCTGCTAATATTTCGTTGACTTTTTTGTCAATGTCTCCCATCGGTTTTAGATTATTTTTCTGCTCACAGCTCTGCATAATAAATACATTGATAACAAGGATCAAGATGAAGGAACACTTTTTTAACATATGCCTGGACATTTTTGAATTTGGAATTGATTATTGCATTAAAACAGTCACTTCATAAGTGAAATCTTTTTTAGGAGAGGGCAGCAGATTACCTTCCAACTCTTCATTATTAATAAATACCTTGCACCGGTTCCCACCATTATTGATCAACTTAATTTTATATGTGGCACCCCTGAACTTTCTGGTGATTTCACATTCTTCAATGTATCCGGGTAATTTTGGGTCAATGATCAGGCCTTGGTAATCGGGCCGGATGCCTAATATGTATTGGCTAATGGCGTATAAATTCCAGGCAGCGGTTCCTGTTAGCCAGGAATTTTTTGTTTCGCCCGGTTTGGCTGAATCCTTGCCCGCGATCATTTGTCCATATACGTAAGGTTCAGTTTTGTGCAATTCGCTGATCTCTTCCAAATATGCGGGTGCAATTCGCTTATAATAATCGAATGCCTTGTCATTATTGTTTAGCATTGTTTCAGCAATGATGATCCATGGATTATTATGACAGAAAATACCGGCATTCTCTTTATAACCTGGAGGATAACTGGATATCTCTCCAAGGTTTAAGTAATACTTAGTGTAGGCGGGATTTAATAGTACAATTCCATAAGGTGTGGCCAACCTTTTTTCAACCTGGTCCATCGCCTTTTGCGCTCTGCCATCCTGAAGGCCAATTCCGGCCATAACACAGAAGCCCTGGGGCTCAATGAAGATCTGTCCTTCTTCGTTCTCTTTACTGCCAACCTTTTTGCCAAAATAATCATATGCCCTAATAAACCAATCACCGTCCCATCCGTATTCATCAATGGTAATTTTCATGGCATCAATATGTCCGCGAGCCTCTTCAGCCTGATCCTTATATCCCGTGAGTTCACAAATGCGGACAAATTCATGACCATAGAGGACAAACATACCGGCTATCATCATCGATTCGGCTTGTCCACCAGTTTTGTTCTCTGTTGTCTGGAATGGCTCACCGGGTTCTACAGAAAAACAATTAAGATTCAGGCAATCATTCCAGTCGGCCCGGCCAATGAGAGGAAGCCCATGTGGTCCGAGATTATTGACGACATGATAAAAGGAGCGTTTGATGTGTTCAAAAATAGAATACTCAACATGATCGTCATCAAACGGTACCTTAACTTCGAGTAATGACCAGTCGCCTGTCTCTTTGATGTAGGCCGAAACTGCCAGGATCAACCACAAGGGATCATCGTTAAAATTACTACCTATTTCAAGGTTTCCTTTTTTGGTCAGGGGTTGGTATTGATGATAGGCACTGCCGTCTTTCATCTGCGACCTCGCAAGGTCGATGATACGTTGTTTTGCAAGCTCAGGTACTATGTGAACTATGCCGATTATATCCTGGTTCGAATCTCGAAAACCCATTCCCCGGCCAATCCCCGATTCAAAATAAGAAGCACTGCGCGAGAAATAAAAAGTGACCATACATTGATATTGGTTCCAGATATTCACCATGCGGTTCAATTTTTCATCCTGACTTGCAAGCTGTAAGTTTCCCAGCAGTTTATTCCAGAATTGCTTTAATTCAGCAAGTGACCGGTCAACTTGTTCAGCAGTTTCAAATCGCCCAATCATTTCTCTTGCCTTTGTTTTGTTGATCTCGTTTGGTGTTGTGAACTTTTCATTCTTTTCATTTTCAACATAACCGAGAATAAACACAAGATCACGTGCCTCTCCAGGACCTAAAATAATTTTCAAAAAATGTGAGGCTATAGGTGACCAGCCAAGGGCTATTGAGTTACCGGAAGATCCCGTTAAAACTTTTTCAGGCTGATCAAATCCATTATATAGTCCAAGGAAGGTATCCCGGTCGGTGTCGAATCCTGCAATCGGATGATTTACCGAATAAAATGAAAAATGATCACGGCGTTCGCGATATTCGGTTTTGTGGAAAATTTCGGAACCTGCTACTTCTACTTCACCTATTGAAAAGTTGCGTTGGAAATTGGTCATATCATCATGGGCATTCCAGAATGCCCATTCAACAAACGAGTGTATTTTGATCTCTTTAATTTGATCACTAAGGTTTTTAAGCGTAAGTTTTTGTATCTCTCCATCAAATCCCAGCGGTACAAAGAAGAGGACTTCGGCACTAAGGTTATTCAATCTTCCTGTTATCCTTGAATAACCTAGTCCATGACGGCATTCATAGTGATCTAATTCATTTTTTACAGGCTTCCATCCCGGCGACCAAATGTGGCCGTCATCTTGAATATAGAAATATTTTCCTCCGTCATCTACAGGCACATTATTATATCTGTAACGGGTAATTCTTCTTAACCTGGCATCTTTATAGAAACTGTACCCTCCGCACGTATTAGACAGGATGCTGAAAAAATTCTCATTTCCAAGGTAGTTTATCCATGGATATGGGGTCGCGGGATTGGTAATAACATACTCTTTGTTTATATCGTCGAAATATCCGTATTTCATTCTTACTAGTTTTCAATTAATCATTTGGTAATTTATCCCACCAATTGTATTTTAGTATTATTGATGTTGTAATGACAATAAATAAAGCAATCCCCATATCTTTCCAATGACATAATACAAGAAAGATAGGTACAGCTATCATGGCTGTCTGCCAGATAATACCGATAAAAATATTAAACATATCGGTTTTAAAGTTCGTGTTTGGTTGAAACGAAGGATCTCTGTTTATTACCCTTTCTTTCACCGGTTTCCAGAATCCCCATGGGCGAACCGATTTGTAAAAAGAATCTAAAACTGCTTCATCGGTGGCAGGCCTTAAAAAAGTTCCGGCATAGCACCCTGTTAATGAAAAAAGCAACAGTATCGGAAAATAATACAATTCAAGAGTTGTTTTAAATATTAGCGGGAAGATCAATGCCGGGATCAATCCTGCCACCATGCCCCAAAAATAGCCGTGACCGTTGAATCGCCACCAGTACCACTTTAATACATTGGAGGCCACATAACTTCCCCATAAAGCTGATACAATCCATTGCAGCAAGCTATTTACATTTTTGGCATAAATGCCAAGAATGATACTCATCACCATGATCAGAACACCCGATATATAATTTGTGTTCCGAACCTGTTTATTGGTGGCGTCTTTTCTTACTTTCAGGAATATGTCATTTACGATGTAGGCTTGTGCCGCATTAAGAGTTCCGGCAAAAGTCGACATAAATGCAGCAAGCATACCGGCAAATAAGAGCCCCATCAGGCCCACAGGAGCAAATTCACTAATGGCCGATGGTAAAATCTGTTCAAAGTCAATACGTCCTGCTACAATCAGATTGAGTTTGTCATAATACAATAAGGCAAGTACTACAAAACCGGTTATCATAAAATACCTGATAGGATTGAGTATCACTGATACAAACCCACTCATTTTAGCGCCTTCCTTAGGTGACTTTGTGGACAGGATCTTCTGCATATCATAGTTTGGAGCCGGTCCGGCAGCACTAACCAGGAATCCTTTAAACAGCATCATCATCATGAAAATGGAAAATAGCGAGAATCCGTCATCCTGTATCTTTTGATTTACTTCTGGAATGATATTACTCCAATCGAGGTGGAGATTCCATCCAAACCAGATTGAATACCAGTTTTCCGGTACAAGCAAGGTATGATCGGCCAGTGCATTCATTGCAATAATCCCAATAACGAGGGAGGCCAAGGTCATAATGATGTATTGCAGTAAATCTGTCCAGACGATGCTCATCATACCACCCAATACAGCATATAATGTGGCAAACAGGGTAAATACAAATCCATAGACATGGGGAATATATTCCGGGGAGATAATTCCAGGATTCAGGCCAAAAACATTGCAAACAAAATCCCAGGGTATAAATATCATGATGAACTTACCCAGGCCAATAAATCCATAGGCAAGAAAACCCAGGCAACTGATCAGTGCATAAACTACAACGATATTATGTGAAAACTGAGCTCCTCTACCAGTTCCAAAACGGGTTTGAATCCACTCTGCGCCAGTTGTCACATTTGACCTCCTGAGCCAAATTGAAAGGTAAACCATCAGGAAGATCTGATTAAAAATTGGCCAGAGCCATGGGATCCAGATGCTTTTGAGGCCATAAACAAAGCCAAGTGTGACCAGCCACATGGTGCCTGAAATATCGAACATGCCGGAGGCATTAGATAATCCAAGCATATACCAGGGTAGTCGGTTGCCACCCAGCAGGTAAGACTTTTTACTTTTTTGGGCTTTTTTCTTAAGGATAAACCCGATTGCAATAGTTGCCAGCAGATAAATCCCTATGATAATGAGATCAAGTAAGTGTAAGACCATAGGTATAACATCATTTCAAAATTAATACTCCTTGCCAAGAATCATGGGAGTGTTAAACCCATGTAAACGAAATAATTACACTTAACTTTTATCCGAATATGTCAAATGGTAAAGCCTAGCTTCTCCTTTTTTGTTCTTTCGTAGACGTCCCTGCTGAATATAAATACCTGGGCAGACTTATGAGTCCCACCCTTCTGTTTTTCATCCAGGGGGATCACATATTTCATTTGAGTAACCTTTTTTCTGAAATTGCGACGGTCAAATTTGGTCCCCAACACAACCTCATAAAGTGTTTGCATTTGTGTTAATGTAAATTTCTCCGGCAACAGTTCGAAACCTATCGGTTCCCTGCTTAGTTTGATGCGAAGACAACTTAAAGCTTTTTGAATGATCTTCTCATGATCAAATCCCAACTCAGGCAGTTCGTCTACAGGAAACCATTGGGTTTCCTGATGCTGCGTGTCAGGATTCACCTTTGAGCTATCAACCAGAGAGTAATAGCCAATTGAAATCACATGATCCGAGACCATGGGATAAGCTTTTTTCGTCCATAACTGGTCTCGTTCTTTGAGCATCCGATCGGTTTCTCCAAATGCATAAAATTGTTCCAGGTATATGTTATTAAGTCCGGTTTTATCTTTAAGCACTCTGATGGCAGCCTCATCGATATTCTCTTTTTCAAGCATATGGTGTCCCTGGACTGTATAATCAGTAAATAGGATTTGGCCAGTTTCCGGATCTTTCAATTCACGCTTTGTTAATAATACATTCAGTCTCTTGTAATCGAACCCAAATACCACGCAATCCACCGATAAGTTAGGAATAATAGCTCTCATTTTGAGATGTGTTTAAACTACACAAATGCAAATATAAAATAACTCTGTGGGAAAATACCACTATCAATGAGAATAATTTTATAAATAAATCTTGAAAAGTACTGTAAAACAGTTATTTAAAGATATATAATATAGAATGAGTATAAATAGTAATAAAAAATTGAAAAGGTTAAACGAATTTTATAAAATTGTTATACATTTGTATGTGTAAAAAATACATAGAATTTAAATGACTGATAATCAAAAATATAACAGATTATTCAATATTATGGGTACTTCTAAATACTAAAATGTTAATAACTATTTGAATATCAATATTTTGATATATTAATAATGCGTATTTTTGTATAAAACATAGAAAAATGCGTAAAAATAAATCCTACGGACTATTTGATGAGCAATTTCGC
>JAPLDP010000041.1 GCA_026391695.1 Bacteroidota bacterium | reverse complement strand
AAAAATCGGCTGTCCGACTAATTTTATTTCTGTATCTTTACCCATGTTGCAGTTTTTGGTTCGCAAAACAAAACTACAACATTGAGGGGAAACCCGTTGGGAGTACCCTCTTTTGTATTAATTTAGTCGGTCAGTAGTGATAAAATATTACATACCCCATAACGTCCTTGATATGGAGAGTAGCGGATTTGAAGTGCTAAACTATCAATTTTAGGACGCTTTTCAGAAGTAATCTCTTCAGTTTAAATGTGCTTCTATTTTTTATAATCAGGATCCATGTCCGGTGTACGAAAACCGGCAACCTCGTTTGCCATGAGTATAAAAACATTCCAGCACAGCCCCCGGGTTGATGACCACCAGGAATCGGTCGTTGTCCATTTTGTCGGGATAAATTCTTTGCTGAAAGGCCATTCCGGATTGAGATTAATCTCAGCCCAGACCCTGTTTTCCATGAGATCGTATGCCTTTTTCCATCCATGCTTTAAACCAACAACATAGGCACAATATTCAGCACGCATCCAACTGCCTCCATTGCAATAAAAACCGTCTCCGGCACCATCTCTGTAATTTGATTCCCCAAATTCTCCGAAAGGCTGGTAATCGGGAGTTAAGTAGGCATATCCTTTTTCATCATCAGTTAATCTTATACATATTGGTGCTGTTGTGCCATAGTTTGGGTGAGGTGAATCTGACACTTTATTAAGTATGGGTACTTGTTCCAGATGATTGATTACCATTGTATCGGTTAACATAGCTCTGTCAAATAACCACAATGAGAAAAATTCCGGTTCCAGGTCAGATAAGGAAATGATATCCGGGAAATTCCTGTCGAATAATAAATGTTTTCTTTCGCTATCGTAAAAATTACGATACCCTTCTTCGGCCTTTTCGATATATGCTTCTGATAAATCAACCCCCAATTCTTTAATTGTCCGCAGTGCTATAGCAAACATTCCCTGGTTTACAGCAAGACGGTCAGTTTTGGTTTGATAGTCGATAACATCTATTTGGCCAAGAATAAAATGCGATCGGCATATTCCGTCTCTGTCTTCATCAAATTCATTTAAGACGTATTCAATGGCCTTGTTTATCTTCTCTGCGGGCAGGGTAACGTCGAAACGTCGTTTATTCAGCATGGCCCAAATCAGCCATTGAATGGTGGCCTCATTGCCTTTTACTTCCACAGTTCCCATATAAGGCGTTATGATGGTGGCTATACCCCCCGTGGAGGATTGAGTTTTACCCCATTGCTCCCAAATCTTAAGATTCAATTCTTCATTATAGCTTGACACGATGGAAAAAAATGAATCCCGGTTATACATATCGGGGGAATAGTTCATGTTGGGCACATTAAAAGGTGTAATATCGTCTATCGAGGTTATCCACGTCAGCATATTGAAGTTGGCATACAGCATTTTCTCTATCACGGAACCCTCAAATTCCTTTCCTTCGGCAAGACGCAATTGTGAAGAAATCATGAAATCGTGATGGCTCTTCCAGGGTTCAACAAAGACATACGTTGTTTTTGTGACCTTTTCTCCCATTGGAATTACATTGTAAGGTTGTTTTTGAGGTTGATGCTCTGCAATTTTCAGATCCTTAATCTGAATCCAGCTTTTTTTGCCGGATTGTGAGCCAATAAACATAGTCACCGTGTCCTTTTCTATATAAGGAACTAAAACGCTTCCCGTAAAAAGGGTCCACTCATTTTCCGCTACAGGAAATTTATCTATGTACTTGATTCCGTGCTCCAGTTCAAGGGTTTTTATGCCGTTTTTAACACGGAATAGTTTAAGTGCTACCAGCGAAGTTCCCCGGCAAAGAAAGGAAATGGTGTATACCTTTTGATCTGTCAATGGAGTGATAATTTCAATACCCGAGCGATCAGAAGCGTTACAATTGAGTGTAATCAGCCCAGGCTGTTTTTCAATGTCAACATCTCCGACTTTTTGAAACTTATCATCAATTTTTAGTGCCAATTCCTTTCCGGCATCCAAATTATAAACTTCGCCAAATGTCTGCCTGACATAATTTTGGTTTCTTTCTCTTTCTGCTAATGTGGCCACCGAAATCAAAGCAGGATCAGGCAGCATCCTCATTCCCACAAAACCGCCGCCATGTCCGTTAAAACGCCGGCGGGTGGTACGTGTATAGTGATTTAAATAACCTGCATCCGTTAAAAATCCAACCACTTGGTTATCAGGAGTTACAAAACCGGCAGATGGGAAAATTTCGTGTGCAAAGCCCCCGGGAAAATCATCGTATTCAAAGGTGACGTATTTTATGGGTGTTTCTGCTGGTTTTGCAGTTTCCTCAATGGTATAATATAGGGAAGGCATGCCGGATTGGAATAAATCGACACTCTTCTTAATTACATTTTGATTTATTACTTCATAGGTGACACGTATTGATAAATTCAAATCCAGCTCTAACACATAGGTCTCTTTAAATAAATGCACTATGCTATCATCACCGGTCCATTTTGATCCTCTCCATGCAGGTATTTCAACGATCTCGCTTAAATCCAGGTTGGCCATCCGAAGTGAAAACTCTTCAGTATTATGAATTAATAGATGGCCTCCACTATAAATATCCACAGTGAAACCCTGTTCATCATCGCCCACTACTTTTAAATTAAGCTTTTGGCTCCAACCAATGATTCCGGTAAAGCAGAGCATTTGGATTAACAATATGATTTTGAATTTTTTATATAAACCGGTCATGTATTTAGTTTTGAACCGTCGTGTAAGTGATCCGCCTCAGGCGGATAGTGGGAGAGGTGCATCCCGCCATTGGCGGGACCACCTACTCGATTGGCAACAGAACAATTTATTTTAATTTTGCTATGACTTCACCCTTTAGAAGAGGCAAGTGGTTTTTTATTATAGCCCAAATCATTGATGGATCGACAGCATCATAGGTATGAATTAATCGGTTACGAAATCCAACTATCTTTCTTGCATTCTCAAGTGTCATTTCTGGAAGCAACTTGTCAAATTTATTAACAGCCTCTCCAATAATGCTGAGCTGACGTTCAATTGCACTCTGAGTCTTCAAATCCTTCAAGTAATCGGAAAAAGTTATAATAGGTTCTGAAAACTGCTCAATAAGCTCTATTGCCCGTAAGATATCAGACAAGTACTTTTTGCCTTGCTCCGTCATAAATCAAAATTTTTGTAGAATCGATGCTTTTTCTTAAGAAAGGATTATGAATTGATGAATCTGTAAGTAAATCGACTCTCCTCTGAAAAAAATGCTCAAAAGTATCCCATAAGGAAATCAGTTTTTCACCTCTATCAACCGGGTCAGAATCGTTAATCTCCACTAACAAGTCTATATCGCTTTTTTCACTATCGAATCGATTGGTAATTGAAGAGCCAAAGGCATAAAGATAGCTAACATTGTGATTTTTACACACGGTGTTAAACTCAGTCAGTCTTTTATGTATTTCATCTTTTATAAACATAACCCAAAGGTAATAATCTTCTGAAACTTATTAAATACGTCGTGCTAAACTTTTTAATTGGTTTGTTGCTAACTTGTTGTAAGCTGTACAATAAGATCAAAAATACAAATCTTTTTAGGGATTACATGACATGAGTGACATGGGTGTGGGTGTGGGTGTCGGTGTGGGTGTGGTTTGAGTAGGGGTGAGGGGTGAGGTGCTCCCCGTGTAAAGATGGCTGAGGCTGCTTGGCCGATCAGGCAATGTGCATTAATAGAACTTAAGCTTTCGGGTATCTTGCCTGTTATCAAAGATTCTTAAAATATCAACGTATGCTTTTCTCTCCCTGTAATATAGTGTGTTATGTTTTGTAATTACACATTTCCTTACCTTTTTCTTCTTTTGGATTACAGGAAATTGCTTTGGATTGATTGAAATTTGGTTTATTAAATGATCAGTAATTTCGATGAATTTTGAGGCTACTTGATTATCCCAATTCTTAGAAAGATACTCCAGGATATATGAAAAATCCTTTTCTGATAAAGGAGACCAAATGATCTGTTTAGGCATGAACGTATTTCTTACGCATTTTGGCTATTACCTTTTCGTGGGGTACACCCTTTCCTGCATCTATTTCATCAATTGCATCAAGGATTCCTTGCCTCTGCTCTTCTGTAAGTTTTTCCCAATCTCCAATATCTTTCTGCCCATTTAAATAATTAAGCAATACGCCATAAAGCTCTTCTAACCGACTCTTCTCCAACGAATCGACTTGTCGAAATATCTTAAGTTTTAAATCTGCTATGGTCATGATTTGGCTTTTTCCAAAATTACAAAAAAAATCACTATTGTCCGGTTAAAATTCTATTTCGTCCCGACGGGACTTAATCCAATTTTGCAATTTACTTTCTACCAACATCTTGTCCCTATGGGACAGTCCCGTTAGGGACCAAATATCGGTAGAACAGTAAACAACCCCAATTTTTTAAGTCCCTTCGGGACGCAATATTGATAAGGCTTCTGGCTTGTTCCTGCCTTTGTATCCGGACAGTAATGTTTATTTAAGTAATTTTGCTACCTCTGCTTTAAGAATAGGTAAGTGCCGTACGATTGTACCCCAAACTATTTCATCATCAATTTTGTCATACCCATGAATGACTCTGTTTCGCATGCCAATAATTTGTCTTTTACTTGAGATTTCCAGGTTCGAATCTATCTTATCAATGTAATGCAATGCTTCTCCAATGATTTCAAACTCACGTTCAATAGCCCTTCTCAGCATTTTGTTTGACTTGTATATATTATAGTCTCTCTTATCGCCAAGATAATTTTCAATCGAATCAATGGAAACCTGAATATCATAAAGAAATTTTCGGATTTCGTTATTCATAAATCAATGTTTTAGTTTGATTCAATGAATTGATGAAATATGGATTTGACAAGGATTTATCCGTTATCAAATCGACCGGGCGTTTAAAAAGTTCTTCAAATTTATCTGCAAGGGTTAAGTATGAATCTGCGTAATCACCATAATCCATGGCTTTAAAAGCAATCAATAAGTCAATATCGCTTTGGTCATTGAAATTATCAGTACATACCGAACCAAAAGCAAATAATGATTTAACATTGTACATTCTGCATAATGCCTCAATCTTATCTTTATTATCTTCAATTATCCTTTGCATATCAATCTTTTGAACAAAATTATAATTTTAAAGCATTGCATGCAGCCCACGCTTATTGTAAGCTGTTGAAACAGGTTAAAAATACAAATATAATTTCAAGAGAAAACGACGAGTGTGAAATAATTTTCCGGAGGGTGCAAAGCCTGCCCCGATTTTTCTGGGATGGCGTGGGGTGACCCATTCACTGAAGGAAGCGCGACTGTCCCGCCTTTGATGGGATAAACTCCACGAAATCAGGAAACCGCCGTGTACATGACTCCGCCTCAGGCGGCCGCCCGCTTGCATTTATCCTGTATTATGGGCAGGCTTAGTTCTATGGAATTCTTAATTTTTATCACTGAATCACCAACTTTTTACTTTCAATTCCCTCCTTAGTCTGTATTTTCACCAAATAAATGCCTTTTACCAGCATACTAACATCCTTCTCAATCATGTCCTGATTCCTGAACGTTTCCTGTGTTAAAAGTTCTCCATTTATATTAAGAATACTTACAATAGTTTCTCCAGCCGACTTGCCATTTTTTGAAATAGTAATTTTATCAGTTGCCGGGTTAGGATAAATACTGAATGTTGATTCTAGTGATTTGGATTCTTCAATAAAAGTAGACCCTCCATTGCTGGTTCTCAGGATTGTGCCACCCTGGCCAACAACTATCCCATGAATTGCATCGGTAAAACAGACACCATCTAAAGAATTTTTTGTTCCACTTGATTGTAAAGACCAGGTTGTTCCTCCGTTTATTGTTCTAAGGATTGTGCCCTGGAAACCTACTATTGTCCCGATATTTGCATCGGAAAAGTAAACATCATACAAAACTTCTGTTGTTCCGCTTAATTGTTCAATCCAGGTTTCCCCACCGTCAGTAGTTCTTAGTATTATACCTTCACAACCCACTGTCGCCCCGTTATTTGCATCACTAAAGTTAACGCATGTCAAACCATTTGTTATTGCCGTTGAATTTATAGTCCATGTATTTCCTCCATTAGTGGTTCTGAGAATAAAGCCCTCATAATATGAGCCATTCAAATATTCACCAACAGCCGTTCCGTTATTTGCGTCGTAAAAAGAGACGCCATGCAGATCGCCAGTTGTCCCGCTGAATTGTTTCTGCCAGGTTGTCCCGCCGTCTGTGGTTCTGAAAATTAAGGCGTCATAATCTATGCCATTCCAAACACCACCAACAATCGTCCCATTATTTGGATCGGTAAAGGAGACACCATACAAAGCGTATACTTTTCCGATTGGTTGTATTGATTGTGAAGTCCAGGTTGTCCCATCGTTTGTGGTTCTGAGGATCATACCTCCTGGATTACCAACTGCTATCCAGGTATTTGCGTCAATAAAGACGACATCCTCCAGCCAGGCTGTTGTTCCGCTTGATTGTGAAGTCCAAGTTTTTCCACCGTTTGTTGTCCTAATAATTGCACCCATTAAACCAACGGCTATCCCGCAATTTGCATCAGCAAAGGAGACCTTAGTCAACCACCGGCCGGTTATTGCGCTTGATTGTTCTGTCCAGGTCGTTCCACCATCTATAGTACGGAGGATTATTGATGTCACATTAAAATCCCCACCACCTACAACAGTCCCATTATTAGCATCTGTAAATGAGACACTCATCAGCCAATGATCTGGCCCTGGGAGTAAAGTCCATGTTGTTCCTCCGTTCGTAGTTCTGAGTATTGTACCTATATCACCAACAGCCGTCCCATAATTAGTATCAGTAAAGGAGACACTATATATTTGGTTTGTTGTTCCGCTTGGTTGTAAAGACCAGGTTGTCCCTCCATTTGTTGTTCTGAGAATTGTGCCTTCACGACCAACAGCCGTCCCAATATTTGAATTGGTAAAGGAAACTCCAAACAGAGTGTTTGAAGTTCCGCTTGATTGTGCAGTCCAGGTTGTTCCCCCGTTTGTGGTTCTGAGAATAGTGCCTCCATCACCAACAACCGTCCCGTAGTTGGCATCAATAAAGGAGATACTAAGCAATAGGTTTAATGTTCCGCTTGATTGCAAAGTCCAGGTTGTTCCTCCATTAGTGGTTCTGAGAATAGTGCCTCCATCACCAACAGCCGTCCCATTATTTGTATCGGTAAATGACACCCCGTACAAATGTTGCGTTGTTCCACTTGATTGTGGGGCCCACGTTGTTCCGCCGTTTGTGGTTCTTAGGATTGGGCCATAAATACCAACAGCAGTTCCGGTATTTGCATCAGAAAAGGAGACACCTAACAACACATTTGTAGTTCCGCTTGATTGCAAAGCCCAGTCTGCTCCGCCGTTTGTGGTTTTCAGGATTGTACCACATTGACCAACGGCCCAGCCCGATGTTGTCGAAATAAACTTTACATTGTAAAGAGGATTACCTTGTGGTAATGGATTTATCCATGTCCATTGAGCAAAAGAGAATCCTGAAATAAGCGTAAAAAAGAATAAAAAGCTTAATTTTATCATTTTCGATTTGGGTTATAATTGTCAGATTAAAACTGGTCAAATATTTTATCGATGGTTAGCGTTTATTATTCCAGTGCCGTTGTTTAAATTTCCTATAACTTCCCCGCCGGCAGCCGCAATGCAAGATTTAGCAGGTTTTATATTTGCTTTTCGTAATCATGTCTTTTAGCACCAACACTTTCCTTACCAGCATACCCTGCATTGCACGATTGCCGGCTTGTGTGTGCCCTGCATGAGCGTGCACGCTTGTTGTAAGCTGTTGAAACAGGTTAAAAATACAAATATAATTTTAAGAGCAAACGACGAGTGTGAAATAATTTTCCGGAGAGTGCAAAGCCTGCCCCGATTTTTCTGAGATGGCTTGGGGTGACCCATTCACTGAATGAAGCGCGACTGTCCCGCCTTTGGCGGGATAAACTCCACGAAATCGGGAAACCGCCGTGTAAGTGACTCCACATTCGGCGGATGGTACAAGGTGATGATGAAAAACCATACTACGAAGTCTGAAATATTTTGTCCTCACCCTGAATTTCGGACAAGATCGGCTTTATTTGTAAGACTCAATTTTTGAAAGCCGAAGGCGCATCAAAAATTGTAAGACGAACAATCCCGACAAAGTCGGAAGGTATAATACCCCGCCCCTTGGGGCGGAAAAAGGGGCCGGGGTACCGCTGGAGCGGCATTTCGCAAGCTCAACTTGCCCCGAGGTTCATACCTGTTATTTCCGGCAAATTTTAAGTTACTTATTCAATCACCCCTGATTCAATCAATATATCCACCTCGGGATTTTCCTGGCAAAAAAAGGTGGCATTAATCAGATTTTTTTGATTTACGCACCCATGCCATGCCAATCGCCAAAAATAATATACCTATCACAGCAGGTGGCACACCCAGTTTCCATCCAAAAAGATAATTCAGTGCTGTAATGGCAATAAGAATAAATCCACAAATTATCATGATGTATCCGAAGATTCTTTTATTTTCAAAAGTGTTTTTAATATTTAATGTTTCTTTTTATACGGGTACATAAGGATTCGTATAAGTGTAAGCTGGGTTTAAAAGTTGATTATATGTCTAATCGATAGAAAGGTAGTTAAAAAGCATAAACCATTCCATTACCATTTTACCTTAGCTTACGCTTATACAACTTTCTCAGCAGTTTTCACTTTTTTGAAGAATCCTATTTTTTTATCAATCACTAGTTTCCTATCCAAAAATGAATTTATTTCTTCACATGATGTCTCAGGTAGTAAAGCGCAGGAATAACAAGCTGCCAAATTAAGTCCAGCAGTTCCTTGTCCTTGTTGATCTGTATGGTAGCAAATGGGATCTGAGGCACAATCCATGGCTCTGTGAAGAGCCGAACGAATTAACATGCCAATTTTTTCAGATTTACAAAGAGAAATTAGCCCACCATAACTTCCTTCGGCACCAGCTACTGTATAAATGAGTAATCCTTGCATTCTACCACTTATATACAGTCTTTCTTGTAGCGAGGCAGCTGGATATCCACACAAGAATTCTAATTCTTTGATGATGAGGTGTGATAGCGTATGAATTAAGATAAATCTTGGATTGACTTCCTTGAATTGACCCTGACCTAAAAAACTGTTATTGAAATTAGTTTTTAGATAACCGGCTCTTTCAGTTACCTCTTGACGGTTTTCCCATTCACTTAAAATTTCCTTATTCAAATCAATTAAGATTCCTTCACCGAAACTCTCGTAGGCGGGCAAATAGTGAGTATTGATACCATATGAAGATGTATACTTACGTTGAATTTCCCCATCCAAATTTTCCTCAAGGTAAGCATCTTTATCAATTGGCTTCTGTCTGGTGTAAGCTGTTTGAACGGAGGTAACTTTAAGCCGATCGATTTTGTAAATGTTGGAAATTTGTTCTATATCATAAAAATCTAGTTGGACTTTCTGAAAAATAAAATCTTTTTCTCGAAATTCCCTTTGAACGGTAATAAAATTATACTCTTCCCAACGGTATTGTTCCTCACTTAATGCAGGATTAAAGACTGATAGAAAATTATTTGCAATAATGGATTCAATAGTATTCTCAGACAACTGGATACCATCATCTTCTAAATCTTCCTTTATACTTTGAATATCCCGACCTCTTTCATGCTTTTTCCTAATTTTTTCACAAACTGAATCACTTATTGCATTCCTATCTGGAAGATAAATACTTTGAGTAATGTTAGGGTAATATACACTATTACTTGAACGTATTACGGTTTTAAGCTGTGAATTTCCACTATGTATTTCTGGATGTTGACTTTCCCAGATTCGAAGATTAAAAATCTTTGACAAAGTAGTTGAAGCAATTTGCTTCCCATATTGATATGCCTCAATACGTATTCCTTTCAAATCCCCAAAACGAGATGAAATCCTGTATTTTAGTTCGAGATTATCAGGTATTTGGATTTCATAAAGATTAAGTGAGATTTGGTTGCTATCAGATTCTCCCTCTTCAGTAGTTGATGGATTAATTTGATGATTATCAAAATTTTTCATCAAAGAATTTCTTAATACCCAATGACTCCACGGTACATCTGCGATGTTGCCGCTTGGAGAAGTCATGATAAAGCGCACTTGTTCCAACTCATAAAAGCTACCCTTCTTCTTCTTATCATCATAACACCTATAACATTTGGGTGGGTGAAAATCATCTTTGTGGATTTCTTTTACTGTATTGTCCCAATTTTGCTTCCATTGATCATAATGATCAAATGAATGACAAGAGGTACAATACATCCATTTTGGAAAATAGATTGCAGAAACTAAGTCCTTATTACTTTCAGGGGCGAATCCTTGATTTAATTGATTTTCTGGAAGCCGAACGAGTTCCTTAAGTTTGGTAAAATAGGTGCGCAATCGGGACAAGAATCTAAAATCAGAAATATGATTGTTTATATCAAAATGTTGATTCGTTAGGAAAAAGGGCCAATTATTGAATTCTTCAATCTTTACAGCACCTTGACGGGTTTCTATTATTGAACCTATTCCACCATAGGCACTAATTAGTTTTCTGTTTTGAATTGGTTCGTATTGCATATTTACTTCTGGATAAGAATTAGACTTTGCTTATCAATTTCACGCATAGAATACATTAAATCCCAAGGTTTATTACTTTTTGAGATTAAGGCTTGATTATTTCCGTTATACCTTAAGGTTTTATTTATGCTTTCCGCTGTTTTGATTTTACCGAGCCAGTCATCGGCCAGATTTTGTAATTTTTCCTTAAGAAATTCTTGTAAAGCGTTTTCTCTGATGGTTTGACTTATAAAGTTCGCTAAGTTTGATATATCACCCGTAAATTGATGCGCTTCTAGTCCTTGAATATGACGTACATAGCATACTAACATAGTGTTGAGCATTTTGTCAAATGTAATTTCAGTATTAGGGGTCAAGGATAAGGGTTCTACAAACTTGTAATAAGATTTATGGAAGCTTTGATAGTTTTCAAAATAGGACTTTTCCCTAGCCCTGTTGCTATCAAGCAAATTGAATACAATTCCATCATTACTTCTTGCCACTCTGCTACTCGCTTGGATGTATTCCGCCACATTCCTGGGCTGCCCATTTATTAGCATCAAATTCAACCTTCCTACATCAATCCCCACGGAAATCATGTTAGAAGCTAGGACAAGATCAACTCCGCGTTCTATTTTGAAAGAACCATTTTCCGAATCTTTAGTTATTTTCAATTCGGTTTCAAGTTCATTCAATACAGGTTTTATTTGATTGCTTGGTATACGACTGGTAAGTTCCCGGGTGCGTGATATAAGCCCTCTATTCATAAAGTCATAGAGATAGGTATTTTTGGAATATAGCTCCAGAAGTCTTCGAGACTCTTGATATACCTCCGCATTTACTTTATTGTAGGTTTTTCCAACATCCTTCAAGCTATTATAATAACTCACAATAGTATAGTATTGATCTAACTCCTTACTAATCAAGTCTTGTTGGTTGCCATATTCTTTTCTAAGAAATTCAAGCAACTCAGCACGGGCATACAATAAATGGGACAGAAATTTCAATTGGGTATCCATGCCTGTTTTTCCAGTTGGCATAAAACCAATATATTTTCTACGGCTTTTTTTCAGAGTGAAGGCAAAAAAACTATCATTATAATGAATTCCTGCAGGTGGGAAAACAGCCAAATCTCTATTGTACAAATTTCTAATCTGTAATTCTGTATTGCGAGTAGTTGCAGTAGAAGCAATGATCTTAGGTTTAATACCGTTCTTTGTACAAAGAACTTCGATTATTCGTTCAAATAAGCCAACGATTGACCCCAAAGGACCATTAAGTAGATGAAGTTCATCCTGAATAATCAAGTCTGGTGGAAGGAGATACTCATCTTTCGAATTAAAAAATCTATGACCTTCTGATTTGTGCGACAACATGGCAAATTTATCTACCGTAGCGAATAATAGAGTTGGTGGATTTTGATACAAGTAGTCATCCACCACATAAATGGGAAGTACTGAATTATTTAACTCAGAAAAATGACACGAGTCATTTAGGCATTTGGCTATACCATGATCATTGAATGCTTGAATATGTTTATTTGTCTTTGGATGCTTGGTGATTGTTTTGCAGCCACACCACGAGCAGGCTTCTATTTGAAAATTATTTTTCTCTTCCGGGTAAGCTGATTTTCCTTTATTCAACTCATTGACCGCATCTTCTATTTCCTTGTGTACCTTTTTTGCTTCATCTCTCGAATTTGGGGTAGTGGCGGAGCCAACCCACATACCAATACTAATTGTCTCTCTTCCAAATTTATGAGATGGTTTTTTCTTTCCAGAGTTATCTCCAGCGACAATTTTGCTACGTAAAAATTCTAATGCACAAATTAATCTCGAAGCTCGTTCAAATTGTTGCGCAGTGAGTAACCGTAGTGTATATCGCATAATGACTGAAACACCCTGATAGTTGTCTGGATGGATCATTCTACGCCAAAGTATTGAAAAGGCTGTTACAGCTAAATATGCTTCGGTTTTACCACCTCCAGTTGGAAACCACAACAGGTCAACGACCTCTCGTTCAGTTTTTTTTTCCGGCCTAACTATTGAATTCAGGTTGAGCAGGAAAAAAGCTAATTGAAAAGGGCGTAAGGCAAAAGGATTTCCATCCCTGTCTCTGTCTTGATACTCTTTGAAGAAATCAAGGCAATCATAGATATTCTCTTTTAATTCATTAAGTTCTTTATATTTTTTGGCAAACCGTTCATCTGTAGAAGTTATTAATTGAATGTACATTGCAGTATTGGCATATTGAAAGCATTCAAAAGCCATTTTATTTGTTTGAAGTAATTCTATAGATGATAAGAGTCGTTTATACGCATTTTCTTGATTTTTTATTAATAAGCCTGAATATTTTCGATAATTATTTTCCGTTTTAGCACTTTCTTTTTGACCCTCAATCCATTGGCCATAGATTGAAACAAATTCTTTTAATTCTTGAAGTAGTCCCTCCTTGTTAATCTTAGACCAAATAGTTAAGTTTTTAAGGTTGAGAACCTCGGTCACCCTTTGTTTTTTTTCATTTGGAATTGTTAAAAAAAAAGGATTATCTTTTAGTTGATTACTTATCATGGGCATATTAACCTCAGGCAGAAAAGTAGTACTTACATTAATAGTACCACCATCCTTTTGGGATTGAATTGCACAACCATGGCCTATTGCATATTCCTTGACAGATCGATATTGATAATTGACCAGATTGGCTTCTTTATCAAACTGATTAATTGAAAATGATGGTTGCTTGTATGGTAATATGTTTGTTTGGACGACAGATATCTTTACTTGATAAAAACAATTACTGTTTAGTTTCTCGTTTGAGTTTGTAAAACTTTTTTGAGGATGTTCTTTTGAAGCATTGTAAAGTAGTAACTTCAAGTATTTTATTCCAGATGCCTCATCGTTTATGATTTTACTCAATATCTCCAATTTTTTATCCCCATCCTCTATTACAGTTTGATGAGAATCTTTTTTTAAATTAATTTCAATTGGTTCTTTGAACGGGAAGCGTTTCCATAATCGATTATCTGGCGTGAGCAACCTTTCAAATTTATCAACTATCACACTGTTTTTTAGTTCATCCTTTTTTCGAAGCTCTCTGGGAATGGCATAATCTTCTGTTACGGTTCCTTGTGTTTTCCCCTTTGGTCTTTGATTAAAAAACAATTTGCCTTCATCAAACTTCAATCGATCTTTCAAATCATTAGTTAGCAATGAAAAAAGCAACTCGTGTTCGCTCTCAGTAAAGCCTATTTTCACTTCATCAGGTTTGGCAAGTTTGTAGGTTGCTCCAGTAATCTCAATCTCTAATTTTTGAATATCTGATTTTAGGCAAATTGTCATACCACAATTAGTAGGAAAATATTGATTAGCTGCAACATATCCTTCATCATCTGTAACTTCTTTAGTTTTCTTTATGTGAACTGTAGTATCATCTTCACTTGCATTAAAATCTTCTTCCGTATCATCTTTCTTTTCTGCTTCTGGCAATTCTTCATCTGGTGATGATATAGTCTTTTCAGGAAATAAAATACCGGTATAATAGCGCTGCAAGGGGTAATCACTAAGAATCTCCTCGCTTTCAGACACAGCAAATACATCACTTCCTGGACCTAACAAGGATTTTTCGATACGATTTGAAAAAAAGTCTTTATGCTCTGTCATGATCATTTCTTTTTAAGAATAGATTTTACCTTTCCTTGCTTTACATTTAACTTTAATACTTCAAAAATATCAGGATCCAACTTTTCAAGAATGTCTCCTTTAACACCTGTCAAAAAGTGACGAATGATTTCATCGCTTATACCTTTACCTAAGATAATGGTCAGTGAGAGATATTGCTTTTTACGTTTCAGTATATTTTGTAACTGATTGGGTATTTTTAAATAACTATTTGATAGCTCTTTGTCAATCGCAATATGACGTATTGCTTCCAATGTTTCTGTTTCAGCCGGGAATTTCCTTTCATGTAGCAAATACCCATGCAATGTTTGATAAGTAAGTTTTATGCCTTTGTCAGCAAAAAGTTGTTCAAGGATCCAATAGTTATTTTTAATTAGGTGATGAATTTCCCTAACGGTACTAAACCAAAGATTTGAAGCCATTTCAATTTCTTGAATTAACCCGCTCTTATCTTGTTCTTTCAAAATATTATAAATCAAATGCTTATTATGGTTTCTGTATACAATTATTTCTTGATCAATTGTTACTGAACCTAAAGGAATTTCAAAGTGACGCTGCTCATCATTACCTGATTTTTCTACCAAAATAATCCGCCTGAAAGCCGGTAACACAAATGTTTCGCCATCCTCAAAAGTAATTTCGTATTCACTTGTATCCTGTGGCTGATATTCACGGGATTGATAGTCAACGTCGTCCACATTATAGAGTTGTTCAAAGAAGTTTCTTCTTTCACTACTAAGTTTGTTAAATTCGGCAAATAAACCATTATGAGAATCGGTGTTCTGTTCGGTAGTTTGATCTGACGATTCTTTGGAATGCTTTTCACTTATTACGTACTCGCTATTGAAAAATAGTTTACGGTCCTCGCCTTGTATCTTATTCAAAAATTGCTTTTGATATGCCTCTAAAACTTTTACATATTTAAAGTCTTCTAAACCCTCATACAAATACAACTTTACATCTCCGTTACATTCTATCATTGTTTCAAGTTGGGCACGGTTAAAAATAAAAGGAAAAATGAATTGTGCATTGGGTGTATTTAATTCAGAATCAATAATCTTGTCAAAACTCGTATTTTGACAATCAAACAATGGGATTGAACCTATCCGATATTGTTCATTATGCAAGTCCTTTATACCGCGGCATTCTTCTAATAAGTCTCTTGTAGCCAGTATATATCTACCACCACTAAAACGTTCCAAGTCTTCCATACTTCTTAGCGAGCTTTTTATATGGTTAAACTTGGGACTTTTTGTCTGAAAAAAATAATTCAACTTATCAAAAAGTACCCTCAATTGATTTGACCAATCTTTTATCGTTTCTTGGTCAAAAATAGATTTTTCATAAAAAGCATCTTTAAAATCGTCACAATTCAAATAGTCATTTATTTTTTGAGCTATTTCAGCCAAATGTGGGTAATTTGGAGGTAAAAGATAGCGTAAATACTCGTTAACCAAATAGTACACTTTATCCAGACGAATCCCAGGTATGTTTTGACGAAGTGATTGGGTTGTATCAATTATCTTAGTTACTAAAACCTTGAGTTCTTCTACTCCATTGCTCACACCGTTCCAAATTGTCTCACCAGTAATTTTCAAGCGAATTTCACCGCCAATTGGTTTGTCATTCCATATTTTATATTCCTCTATAGTCCAGTGCCACTCTGTAAGCGGAAAGTTAGTTTCTGGTTTTTCTGTGCCAATGAGAATAAATCGTTTGATTATTCCTCTATCCGTAAGTCGAATCACTTCGGATAAATGCTTACGAATATTATTATCTCCTATAACAACAACCTCGTTGTATTCTTGATTGATTTTTTGAATATTCTCAGCAATATCAAATGCTTTGTAAATATTAGCGATCGGAAAAAAACTTGTACATGATGCACTGTTTTGATTATCACAGATAAATGGTATTTGAGAAAGTTCAGTTAATATTCTTTTATAATAGCCACTATCTGGAGAGATAACTAAAGCCTTACTATGAATTTTTTCTTGTGGATTAGAATCGCAATGCTCAAGGAAACCAGAATATTTCTTCCTAATGATTTTAAGCCAATCAAAGTAACTTTCATAATAACTAATTATTTTTAAACTAGGGCTCGAAAAATCGATCTTGATTTTTCTAAATTGAAAAATGTAATCAGTGGGATCAATAGCTACAACTGTTGCCAAACTGATTCTATCAGATTTTTTCTCAATTAAATCTTGAATAATTGCTTTTCCTTCAACAAGCTGAATAACTCGCCAAACCTTTTCACCGTAATAAACTAGATCATTTATGTGGGCTATTCGATTGGTCTTTTCAATCCTTTCATATTTTTCTTGGCAATACTCTAATATTGAACTTAAAAATACTGGTAATTCCCTTCGGACTTTAAGGGTAATGAGTAGGTTCCTTTTTTCTAATCCATCAGACTTTTGAATGATATAAAAATTTAAACTATTAAAATCATTCTTACCAGATTCTCTTTTAAGACAGTCATTATACGATTGAATGGTCGATGAATTTATTGTCATTGGTTAAGTGTTTCTAAAAATTGCTGAGCAACCGTATGTATAAACGCAACTCTTCATTTTTCCACCCATGTGGGAGGGATTGACGCAGATGCTGTATAACCTTTTCAAATATACAATAAATCTTGATGTTTCTGTCCTTCATATTCGATATATCTTAACAAATTTGTTTTTATACCCAAAATTTCTCCTTCTATCAATTATAACACTTCATTCTGTCCTTGATATTTAAGCAGGCATCAATCGTGCAAAAAATGACGGATGTATTCTGAATTCTATGTAATTTTATTCTGTTATTATTAATGATTCCCGAATCTTTCTTACATGAAACCATGGCCTAAATATCCTGTCATCTATGAAATCAACACATGGATCTGGCTGCAGGAGCTGAGCCGGAAATACGACAGACACATCACTCTTTCTTCTGTACCTCAACAGGAATGGGACTTCTTGTCATCTTTCGACGTTGATGCCGTATGGTTGATGGGCGTTTGGGAACGGAGCCCTGCAGGCCTTCAGATAGCCATCAGCAATGAAGGCATGATGTCTGACTTCCGCCATGCTCTTCCTGATCTTCAGCCGCAGGACATTGTTGGCTCACCATATTGCGTGCGGAGATATGTGGTTGGTGATAACCTTGGAGGAAAGGAAGGTCTGGCCGCTGCACGGACTGCCCTTCAAAAGCGTGGCTTGCGGCTGATACTTGACTTTGTGCCAAACCACGTCGCTCCCGACCACCCCTGGACATCGGAACACCCTGAGTACTTCATCCGTGGCAATCCGGATGACCTTCTGAATGATCCGCAATCCTTTCTAAAAGTCAACGGAAATATCTTCGCCCGTGGCCGCGATCCATACTATCCTGCATGGCCTGATGTCTTGCAGCTCAATGTCTTTAATGCCGGATTACAGAAGGCTGTGACCGATACGCTCCTTGAAATAGCGGATCAATGCGATGGCGTCCGTTGCGATATGGCTATGCTTGTGATGAACAGCATCTTTGAGCAAACCTGGGGCCGGCGTGCCGGCGAAAAACCGGACTGCGATTACTGGACTGAGCTTATACTTGAGGTAAAAGACACTCATCCGGAATTCCTCTTCATCGCCGAAGTATACTGGGATCTCGAGTGGCATTTACAGCAGCAGGGCTTTGACTTCTGTTACGACAAGCGGCTCTATGACCGCATAATTCATGACGATGCCGATAGTATAAGGCAGCACCTGAATGGGGATATTACTTACCAGTCAAAGCTTATCCGTTTCATCGAAAATCATGATGAGCCACGTGCAGCTTTTACACTGTCTCCCATGAAAGCACGCACAGCTGCAGTGGCATTGCTCACCCTGCCTGGTGCAAAGCTGTTGCATGAAGGTCAATTTGAAGGACGCAAAGAAAAGGTACCGGTATTTCTTACCCGGCGACCTGAGGAACCTGCAGACCGCGAACTTGAAGCTTTTTACAAAACCCTGCTGAATGCCGTTAACAACGATACCTTCAGGAATGGCCGCTGGCAGCTTTGCGAAAGCAGGGAATGGCATAAAAGCAACAGCAACCTGAATATCCTGGCATGGTGCTGGCAAAGCGACGAAGAACGGTATGTGATAATCCTGAATTTCAGCAATAATGAAGCACAGGCTTATGTTAGAATTCCATTTGAAGAACTACAGGGGAAAATGTGGATATTCTATGATGTCTTATCAGGTGAAATCTTTGAGAAAAGCGGAGATGAAATGACAGAATCCGGTGTGTATGTCAGTCTAAATCCTTGGGAATACTCTTTCTTCAGGATTCAGATTTCCCGCTGATAGATACGGTATCTCCTGAGTGGTTTGGCATTCAGCTTAATGATGGCGTTATTCATCGGGAAATTGTCCTCAAGCACATAATTGATCTCCACATAAGCATCATCCGAATAAAGCGATTCACATAAGGCACGGTATATCAGGCTGTCGACGCCCTTGCCATGATATTCAGGCACAACGCCAAGTGCAAATAGACGGTAATTATGCAGGCGCGGCAGCCCGATAAGAATTTTGAGCCATCCAAAAGGGAAGAGGCGACCGTTCAGCCCTTTTAGAAGCATATTGACATTTGGCAGGGCTATGATGAACCCGATAGGATTACCCTGGGCATCCTCGGCAAAGAGCACACCCTTCGGATTGATGACAGGCTTGAGGTCATGCGCAATGGCCTTTGCTTCAGCTTCGGTCACAGGAGTATAACCCCAGTTGTCGAGAAGGCTGCGGTTCGACAGGTCAATGACTGTCTGGACTTCCCTGTCGTACCGGCGCATGTCAACTAGCCTGACTTTTACGCCATAGCGCCGGGCTACATCATCGGTCAGGGTCATGATACGGTTAGGAATAACATACCCTTCGCCAACCGCGATATAATAACACAGCAGGTCCTTTATCTTTTGAAATCCATACGAGGTCAGGTGGCCGATATAATAAGGCGGATTATAGGGAGCCATGATAGTGGGTGAGGGGGTGAAGCCTTCAATGACCTGTCCCCATTCCTGTGACACAAATGTCCACGGGCCACGCATATACTTCATGCCCTTCTGTCGCAGCCATCCGGCTGCAGCATCAAGCAGCATACACGATGCAGCGTCATCATCAATACATTCATAATAACCGAACAATCCGATCGGTTCCTTCCACACATCCAAAGCCAGAGTGTCGAAAAAAGCGGCAATGCGGCCTATAATACGATTATCGTCCTCAAGAAGGAAGAGAGCATATTCACAATGGTCAAGTGTAGGATTACGCCTCGGATCAAACTGGCTGTATTGCTCATCGCGCAATGGAGGTACCCATACCGGGTCATTTTTATACAGCTTGTAAGGCAGGGTGATGAAGCGTTTCAGGTCTGCCTTTAACCTAACAGGTCGTATGTTCATATCGTTTTAGATCAGGTTATGATTCTCATGGATGTATCATTATCTAAATCACTATTGTCCGGTTAAAATTCAATTTCGTCCCTACGGGACTTAATTCTATTTTGTAATTTATTTTCTACCAATATCTTGTCCCTACGGGACAGTCCCGTTAGGGACTAAATATCGGTAGAATAATAAACAACCCCTGATTTTTTTAAGTCCCATCGGGACGCAATATTGATAAGGCTACTGGCATGTTCCTCCCTTTTTATCCGGACAGTAGTGTTATCTATATCATCACAGGATGATAAATTTCCCTGTGACCTGCAAATTTTTCTTTTGATTGAGGAATGTATAAATATACATCCCCGGACGAAGACCATCTCTTGAAATTTCGATCTGGTCGGCATGGATGTTTTCGATCCGTTTAAAAAGGGTCCCAAAGATATTATAGATATTCAGAGTTGCATCCTCAATTTCACTGTCTTGTTTAACCGTAAATATGGCTCTCGATCTGAAAGGATTTGGATAAATCTGACAGGTAACCGGTTCATTTACAGTCACGGGTGGCAGGCCGACATAAGCTCCGTTGATTGCGCCGGGTGTCCCATGATCATCCGAAGCAGCCCAGTTTTCGGGCAATGCATTATCATAAGCAGGATTAATTAATTCAAGGGTTGGGCCGGTACCGTCCGCTGCAGTCGGCCATGGTGCTACATTATCGTAATTCACCGTATCAATGAGAATGCCTGTGGGATCATATAATCTGATCAGCTCTCCTGTCGCCGATAGGCCGAATCCCATATCACCTATGAAGTTCTCAACATCAGGAAACAACGGGTGAAACAGGGCTGTATCCCTGCATAATACCAGATATTCCTTTGATGCTATGACGGTTCCTTCAGGGAATGTAAAGGTATGCAGGTCATCCGAATCCCTGAAATACCAGTCCGTAATATTCAAATCATAATTCATGGGATTATAGAACTCTACCCAGTCGCCCGGATCAAAATTATCGGCAGAGTGATAGTTGATTTCATTGATTACCAGTGAGTCAGAAATAGTTCTGGGTTTAAAGACTGCTAGGATAGTGTCACCGACGGTCAGGCTTAACACGACATCTTTTAAAGTATCGGAAGGCGTCACCTCATGGTTAACCAGGATCCAATGGTCAAATTCGTATTGTGGACTCAGCGCGGCGGCTGTCAGCTTTACGTCGATATTACCGAAATATTCTCCTTCCCACGGAAATTGTCTTAATTCAAGGGAATTGATGGTGACCTGTCCCACACCCGCCGGCTGGGCATCGACAACGATATCATAGGGGCCGGTGAGAGAATAGCAATCGATCAGGCCTTCTTTCAGGATACTGTTGCGGGTGATAATGAAATCTTTGATTTTCTCAACATTCGATCTCCACTCCTGGACCGTTCCGCCCCACCTGAAACAGTGTTTCTCCATTTCGGGCTCAATGATAGCCGCCATGCTGTCGAGAAGGTTTATTGCATAACTATCGGTGAAAGCCGTATTCAGAAGATCGATATAGCGTGAGACATAATACTGTGTAAAAACCGGATTTTCCCTTAATTTATTTAACACAGTCACATGTCCTTCCGGATCCTGCCATAAATTTGTTAGGTCTTCAGGATAACAGGGTAGAAGATAAGGACTTTGAGCTGGTATACCTGTATAATTAACATAATGTCCAAAGGTAGCATCCTCATCCCATAAGGTATATCCCCATTTCATGTGGCTTCCTTCAGGATTGAGGCCGCGCCACCATCCGACATTCCAGTTGAGCCAGTCGGAACATACAACGTATGAGTTGATGAGAAAATAATCCACCAGGCTTGTGATATCCAGTTGACTTGCGACAAATTCGTAATTTGCCGGATCGCTCATATTATTAAGGACGATGAAATTATGTAGAGTGTGCCAGTCCAATAAAGCCTGCTCACCTCCATACTCAGCCCATGTTCCACCCCAAAGCATGATGAACTGAATGTCATATTTTCCCTGGTCATAATAGAATTGTGTATAATCGCAATCAGGCACCTTTTCCCGGATAGAATATACTCCCCAGTATACGCCGTCAACATACATTATACATCGTTCCGACTTGCGCCAGTCAAGGTACTGGCCTGCTTTCTGGGATAAGGTCTGTACAAAATCATCACGGATAAGGGCGCTGGTGTCGATTCCCGGATAATTGTCATCGCCGCAAGCCCGCATCATGATCCTTTGAAACTCATCACGGTCGGACAAAGAAAAAAACTTCTCCTTCAGGGCATAATTATATCCACATTCATCACGTGTAACATAATCAATACTCCGCTGGGGATGTATCCATGAATCCTGGCCATGCTTGTTGAAATCACCATATCCTATCGTAGTCCGCACTTTCATTTTGTTAAAAAATTCTATTGATCCATACGGAATAAGACCTGCATTGCCATTAAGCAATTCGGTCAAATTATTACCGGCGACCGAAATCACCGGCAGTGTGGTATTTACATTGATAAAATACGTGTTAAATTCCATCAGCCCTGGGAGCACATCCGGATTATTGCTGAACACCCTCGCTTTTATCACTTTGGTACTTGTAACATTTATTGGATCTGAATAAATATCCGATGACGCTGTCACCTCCGTTCCATTTGTGGTATATCTGATCAGTGCATCCGGCTCATCTGTTGAGATAGAAACTGTGATTGCTCCAAGGTAAAATCCGGCTGGGGAGCTCATCATAGGCTTGGCTGCATAACGCAGATAGGCGGTAGATATACTGTTTGAACCGCCGGCAGTCGGATTAATGAATATTCCCCAGGTTTCACCTCCATCGACGGTGCGTCCTCTTGAATGATTCAACTGTGTGATCTCAAGCTGCTTCTGATCTATGATTATTCCCGTTGGGTCGGTGATGACAATCCATTCAGGATCAGGTTTGGTTTGAGTGAGCCTGAAATTCGTGTGGACAAAATCTCCCGATACCTCATTACGGCCCGATGCCCAGATGATCCGGTATCCGCCCGCCGGAACCACAACCCCTTCAGGGATCTGCCACTGTAGCAGATTGTCAGGCGAATCACTCATATAATAGCCTCCGATGTCCAAAGGTGATGTACCTACATTAAATAATTCAATCCAATCTTCGTGTTCCGAATAATTATCCATGATGATATTTTTATTCGAAACCGAATATTCATTGATTTTCACCTGCGCTGTCAACGGCAACATGATGATCCAGAACGTAATTGTTATAAAACCTGTGATCCTGTATGGAAGTGATTGCATAGGAGTGAATTTTGTGAAAGATAATTAAACCAGTTCACATAAAAACTTGCCAGATTAACTTGCCTTGAAATTATGACGGACTAAATTAATTAAAATTTCCACTAGCGGGTTGTTTTTTTGATACCCTGTTATTTTAATTGCGTTTTCTCAATTTTTGGTGTTTCTTGAAAGTTTAAGATTCACTTGAGAATGGGCTTGAAAAAATTATATCTTTGGGCGTTCAAATGAAATCAGCAAGCATTTTTCATGCATTTCAACCGGCGCTATATACTGATCATTATCCTGCTTTTGGCTGTTTTATCTGTCTTTTTGCCCATCACCGTACGTTATAACTTTTATACTTCGGCTAAGATTTATCCATTGAAAGAGTGGAAACTTACCCGGGGAGAAACAGAAGGATTCTGGGGTCAATCATATAATTATGAAACCAATGCCCTGAGTGATTTTAAGAATTACCGGTTCGAAAGAGGTGACATTGCAGAATTGAAGATGAAGCACAACATTCAGACTGACACCCTGATCCATAAAGACGATACAGTGGCTTTTATAGAATCCTGGTTTATCGAAAATGAAATTGTGCGGCTCAAAAATCTCCGCGATATTGAACAGGCGAATCTTAATGTCGTGTCGACAGGCGAAAAACAACCGATGATAGACCATGCACAGAGAAAATATGATTATGCTGTGGAACAACTTGAACTGCAGAAAAAAAATTATGAGAGGCAGCATAAGCTGTTCCTCGATAGTGTCATCACTCTTTCTGAAGATGAAGCGTATGAAAATGCACTAAAACTGGCCCAGATCAACACTGAAGTGGCCTCTAATGAGCTGATAACTTTGAAAACAGGTGAAAAAGACCAGGTTCAGGGGCTGACAGAACAGAAAATCCTATCGTATGATAAGGAAATAGAAAGGCTTGAAGAACAGAAAAAACAGTATACAATCTTATCACCTTTGGGTGGTTTACTTAGTTATGACCCATCACTCGGCGGCATCTTGAAAGTTAGTGATATCAGCTATCTGGTGCTGAAAATCCCGGTGCCCTACCAGAATAGTGTGTATCTCAGTAAACTGCACGCCGTCAGATTTTCAACACCGGATGATAAGATAACCATTGGAGCAACTTTTAAAGGTTTTGATGAAAATGTCAGCATGATCCAAAATCAGCAGGTTGTCATTGCCAAGGCTGTGACAAATGAATTTTCACCCGGCATATATCCGGGAATGGTGGTCAAATGCAGAATTTATTGCGATAAGGTATCACTTTTTGAATATGTGAAACGAAATTTTATGTTGTCGTTCTGATTAATGAAATACGAGTATAAATATATCGTTCCGGTTAGCAAACTGGCTGCTCTCAGGGAAGCCTTCAGTCCTTTTGTCGAACTGGATCCCTATGCTGCATCTGATGCGAATCATCAGTATAAGGTGAGATCAATATATTTTGACACACCTCAGTTCGACTTCTATTTTGAAAAACTCGATGGCTTCAAAGTCAGGAAAAAGATCAGGATAAGAGGTTATAATGAGAAAATCGGTGATGATATCGTTTTCCTGGAAATAAAGCGTAAATTTAAAGAACCCATAGAGAAGTCGCGGGAAAAGTTAACATTCGACTTTGTAAGGCGACTGTTAAACAGCTCCGACATTAATTACGATCAGGAAAATGACCACTGGAAAAGTGATGACATCAACGGCGCAGGGAAATTCTTCTATCATGTTTACAGCCAGCGTTTGAAGCCGGTGATCCTGGTGATTTATGAAAGGGAAGCATATTTTGACCGGTTTGGCCAGGAAATGCGACTGACCATTGATAAAAATCTCCGGAGTTTGCCTTATCCGGGTATTGACGACTTGTTCAAGGAAGAAAAAGCCAGTTATGCCATGAAAGAACATTTTATCTTCGAAGTAAAATTCAGGGAAAACTTTCCTTTCTGGCTGCGACCTGTTATTGGAAGGCTTGGTTTAATGAAGCAGGCAGCCTCAAAATATGTCATGTGCATCAACACACATAAGCTTTCTGAGAGAATGCAGCACGCGGGGGCAGGATCACCCTTAATAAGGATGCATAATAAAAACTCAAGCACATGTTAGAAGAATTCCAGAATATCGATCTTTTTCAACTGAATGTTTACTCAGTGCTGACCAATCTGAGTGTCGCATTTATTTGCGGTGTGATCATCGCCCTGGTATACCGATTTATATACAAAGGTCCCAGTTATTCTGCAACCTACGTCAATTCATTGGTGTTGCTTGCCATGATCACTGCGCTGGTCATTATGGTGATCGGCAATAACCTGGCAAGGGCTTTCGGACTCGTCGGAGCCATGTCTATTATACGTTTCCGGACTGCAGTGAGGGATGTACAGGATATTGTCTTTATTTTCTTTGCCCTTGCCGTGGGAATGGCCTCAGGCGTCGGGCTGCATGCCATAGCTATTGCCGGTTCCGTTACCATTTGCCTGGTGGTGATCATCCTGGTTACATTCAACTTTGGCACACCAGGAAAAACGGAATTTGTACTTCAACTGGTATACGCACCCACAGAAGATACTAACACCATCATTGCCGATATACTAAAAAAATACTGCCGGCGGGTGAAACTTGTGAACATGAAAACTCAGGGCGAAAATGGAAAACTGGATGCACTCTATCAGTTCACCTTTAAAAGAAAATTTACAAATACCGATTTAGTCAGGGAATTATCAGCTTACTCTGATATCATCAAATTCAACCTCTACTTTGACCATGACGAACCTAATATTTCGTTTTGAGGAAATACCCGCCATTATCTCGCTTTAATACCTTAAGAAGGGATAAGTTATTTTCTCATTTATCGCTCTTGTGATTCTGGGATTAAATACACCGTGGTGTCAGGTTAATAACTATGAAAGTCAACCGGTAAATAAATTATTTGATTTTGTAACTCAAACCAATTGTGAAATAGCCAAGGCCATATCCAAGTTCGCCAAAAGCAGCCAGGTTATCCGTGAAAAAATAACGGCCGCCTACGTAAAAGGCAAATAAGCCATCTGTGTGATTGTCAGTGAATTTTTCAGGTGTCCCGGTAAAATTATTGGAATATTTCCATGTTTGCAGGCGAACACCCAAAGCAATGCCACCATAGATATCAACCTTGTCATTCTTAATAAAAAGAGGGTGTATTGCCCCTCTGGCTGCGACAATTATATCATTCCATACCCATTTATCTGCATAACCCACCCATGAATAGTCATAAGATGCATGCTTATAGCCGATTATACCGCCGAGTGAAATAGTGCCAACATTTTCGATATCCAAAAATCCGTATTCTCCACTTAACGAAAAGGCAGGTAAAGAAGAAACTCCATACCCATAACCATACCAACCAAAACCTACCCCGAGATTAGCAACAAAGTTTCCTTTTTGAAAAGCTTGAGCTCTAACCAGGCTAAAAACAGATACAGTTATCAGTAATGTAATAATTAGCTTTTTCATGATCATGTAATTTTAAGGTTAGCCTGAATAATTCATAAATCCAAAATTCGGATAAAAAGCTATACTATTTCCAGGACGAATACAAAAAATTAGGCAAGCTGGGATAATTTGTAAGATATTGATGCAGTTTTTGTTTTGACAAAATTCATTGTTCAGGTG
>JAPLDP010000040.1 GCA_026391695.1 Bacteroidota bacterium | reverse complement strand
CTGCAAAAAATCACCACGTCAAAGAACGCTGCTGAAATATCTCTAAAAAATCGATTCCCCAATATATAAGGTAGTGCCACGGTTTAGTTCAACACAAAGCACATATCCCGGCAAGCCGGGAAACGATGCTTAATTGTTATGATTATTTTGACTTCATGCATAGTGTGCTGCCCACAAAAATGGAAGAATTGAAATTTTACAAGCGGTTTGTCGGACTATATAATGAATCCTACTCAATTCGCAGACATGTTAAAATTATGCTGAGAAAATGGTTATACGGGTTGAAAGGAGTGTATGATGAAAAACATTTCCGCCATATACCCTTCATAAAGCTGATATTACTTAATCTTATGTCCTATCCTTTGAAATATAAACTTTATCGGCAGTGCAAATATCCGGCAGCTTAAATTCGTTTTTCGAAAATTTCCATATCAAGGTATGGATCTGTCCCAAACGATTGGCAGTTTTGTCTTATAGCAATTTTCCAGGATGGAATATTTTCTTTCCTGACAGCAAACCTGATCGTCCTGATAGAATTTTCGCTTTCCAGTACGCGCTTCAATTTTATCAGAAGACGTCCTCCAATACCTTTATTTCTTTCTTCAGGGATAACAGCCAACTGGTGTATCCAAATATATTTTGATCCAGAATCACTAAACGCAAATAAATACCCTATTGGCTCATGATCTTTTATGGCTACAAATGAGTATCTTGTAAATACTGTGCAGCACAAATAATAGATCATACGATTATTTGGCACCATATACTCATTCGAAACACGGGCAATGCGTTCAATATGGTTCAGATATTTTATATTGGTATTATCTATTTGGAGCATAAATATAGTTTTTGGTTCGTAAACTAAGGTAGAATAATTTTATCATTCTGAAGATTGTTATTTTAATGATTCTGATCAACCGTAATCAGTATTCGCCTCCGATTTTATGCTGATATTTTTGACGCTAAAGTAATTATAACCTTGTTAATTATGGAATTGATTATCGTAAGACTTCATTTTTTTTTATGAAATCTTCCTGTCTTGATACCTCATTGGCAAATGACAATGAACTTTTTTCTTAATATTTCTTTTCCTTGTTAAATTGGATCTTCCCATTTGCAAATTTTGCAAACCTTTTTTTCAGGATTTTCAAATTTTGCAAATAAGTGACCTTCTTTCATTCCGAATTGCAATAAATCCAAAAATATTCTATACAACATTTGTTTTTTTTATAGTGATGTCATATATTTGTCTCATGAAATCTGATTTTTCTATACAACAGGTTTTTTTTCAACAAATTAAAGAAAAGCTACCATCTCATATTTCTTTTGTCCATGAGATTTCTGAACTTTTGGGGATCAGTTACGACAGTGCTTATCGACGCATCAGAGGGGATAAGGCACTGAGTATTGAAGAATTAAAAGTACTCGGCTCTTATTATAAGATTTCGATAGATACCCTGTTCAATATCGGAAGTAAAAACGTCGTATTTTTACCCGTGGCTGTTGATGAAAAAAATTTTGACATTGTGGAATGGTTACATCAGATACTGGTTGAGGTTAAACGTTTTCATGCTGCCAAAGAAAAGGAGGTCATTTATTCGGCAAAGGACGTTCCGGTATTCTATTATTTTGAATTTCCGGAAATAGCTGCGTTTAAAATATATTTCTGGCAAAAAACTCTTTTTCATTTTCAGGATTATCAAAATAAGCTGTTTGTGCTTGATGATTTATCCGAGGAGGTATATAAAACCGGTAAACAGATCATTGCTACATCGATAAAAGTACCAACCATCGAATTGTGGAATGAAGAAACTTTTAACAGTATGATTCGCCAGATAGAATACTGCTATGAATCGGGTTTTTTTGCCCACAAACAGGATATATACCGATTGTGTGAGGTCCTTGAAGTTTGGGTCCGTCATATTCAGCGACAGGCTGAATATGGTTTTAAATTTCAGTACAACACCTCGCCAGATGGGGTAGAAAATAGTTTCAAATTCTATTATAATGAGGTTCTCCTGAGCGATAATACCATATTTGTCACAATGGATGACATTCGTGTTACTTACCTGACATATAATGTATTGAACCTCCTGATAACGACGAATCCAACTTTTTGCGACCAGGTTGAACATTCACTCAGGATACTGATGAAAAAGTCCAATCTTATCAGTGGAACTTCTGACAAGGAACGAAACAGGTTCTTTAATAAGCTGGTTGATAAGATCAAAGGTCTTACGGACAGGATCAGTTAAGATTCACTGCGAATGCCAAAACCTGATAAAACAAAGAAACCTTCAAGAATTGGCACACAGAAAAGGCCACCATCCATTGTTAAACTGAAAGATAGCGCAGGCAAGTCAAGCATTTCCCGAAAGAATACCCTTTTTCTTCTAGGGGCAATTCTTATTATTACAATTATTGTCTTTGGCCGATCAGTGCAATTTGATTTCGTCAATTGGGATGACGATGTAAATGTCACTGAAAATCCTAATGTCAGGACGTTGTCAGCCAATTCTGTCAAACGGATTTTTACAACGCATGTTATCGGTAATTACAATCCATTGACAACCCTTTCATTTGCTGTTGAATACCACTTTTTTGGAGCAAATCCCAAAATTTATCATGTCGACAATCTTATGTTGCATTTGTTGTGTACAATTCTGGTTTTCTGGATGATTTTGCTAATGGGTGCTAAACCACTAACCGCCTTTATTGTTGGTTTGCTTTTTGGAATCCATCCCCTGCGAATTGAGTCTGTTGTGTGGATCACTGAAAGAAAAGATGTTTTATACAGCGTTTTTTACCTTTCTTCGCTGGTGGCTTATGTATTATTTGTAAGAAGACAGAAGAAACGTTATTATTTTCTGTCACTTCTGCTTTTTATCCCTTCCTTACTTTCTAAGATTCAGGCTGTTACTTTACCATTAGCCTGCCTTGCACTGGATTATTACCTCAACAGGCCGCTTAAAATCCGGCTTGTTCTCGAAAAAATACCCTTTTTTATTTTATCCCTTGTCACCGGTTTAATCGGCATTCATTTCCTGCGGCAGATGGGATCCATGGAAATCAATGAAGTGTTTCCCCTGTTCCAGCGATTTTTCATTGGAGCATATTCTCTTTCAGTCTATATTTTAAAATCGCTCATACCTTTTCAAATGTCCGCAATCTATCCGTATCCAAAAACAATTCCTCTTATTTATTACTTGTCACCAATTTTCCTTATTTTGGCAATATATTTTATCATCAGGAGCGCCCAGTACAGAAAGGATGTTATATTTGGTTCGCTGTTTTTTATCGTAAATATCATTTTTCTTATACAGGTTGTGGGTGCAGGACAGGGATTTATTGCCGACAGATTCTCCTATATCGCTTACATTGGATTATTTTTTATTTACGCCAAGATTTTTGATTATTTAGTTACCAAATGGATAAAGATCAAACCCTTACTTTATGCATTTGCCGCCGTTTACATGATCGTCCTGGTAATCATTTCATTGACTCACATTAAAGTTTGGGGAAATACGGAAACTCTATTTACGGATGTGTTGCAGAAACATCCCGGTGTTCCCGTGGCCTATAATAACCGTGGGAGATATTACCGTACATTAAATAAGTTCAATAAAGCATTGGAAGATTATAATAAGGCTATCACTTTAAATCCAAAAGGATACGCTGCTTATAACAACAGGGGTAAAGTATACTTTGAGACAAATGAAAATGAGAAAGCCATTGCCGATTATAGCAAAGCATTGGAAATTAATCCAAAATACACTGAGGCCTATGCCAACAGGGGTGGAGTATATGGAAAAACCGGAAGATATGCCGAAGCCATTGAGAATCTGAACAAAGCGATTGAATTGGATTCAATGTACATTGATGCATACTCGAACAGGGCTCTGACCTTTTATTATTCACAACAATATGAGCCTTGTATAAGGGATTGTGACTTTTTCTTACGTTTTTATCCATTAAATGCCGATATGTATAACCTGCGTGGATTAACCAATGATTTGCTAAGACGGTATCAGGAAGCGATCGCTGATTATAACGAGGCCATAAGGCTTAAACCTGACCAGGGCGTTTTTTATCAAAACAGATCCTATTTCTATTTTACTTCTGGCGATAAGAAAAAAGCACTGGCAGATGCTGAAAAGGCTCAAAATCTCGGTGTTACAATGGATCCTGCCTATCTGCTGAGGTTAAAATAATATGACTATCAGAAGTTTCGTAAATTTTTTTTCAAAATGTTGTATTTGAAGAATAAATGAAATATTTTTGTACTCTAAAACCAGATTAGTCAATTAGAGTAAAATATGGGAGTTGACGAAACCAGAAAGAATATCCTTGAAGTAGCTTCTAAAATATTTGGTAAATATGGTTACAAAAGGACTACAATTGGCGAAATTGCCAGTTCTGCGCATAAGGCAAAAGGTTCGGTATATTACTATTTCGTTAGTAAAGAGGACTTGTTTAAGGAAGTTGTTGGCAAAGAATTAAATGTACTGAAGGTTGAATTGTCAAGAATCTCTGAAGGAAAGGAGGATCCGATAAACAAGCTGAAGAATTATCTTGTCACACGCATGCGCTTGCTTAGCAACGCCGTGAATTATCACGAAACTCTAAAGTCAAATATCCTCGATCAACTGGATTTTGTGGAAGATGTGAAAAATGAGTTTTATAGGTATGAGGCCGTCCTTCTCTCCGGAATTTTAAAAGAAGGTGTTGAGAATAATGTGTTCAAACCAATCGATTACAAGATGGCTTCAGAGGTCATTATAATGGTCACTAAAGGGCTTGAAATGCCATTTTTTTTGCAGAATAAATATAAAGAACTGGAAACCAGATCGGAAGAACTGTTTAATATTTTAATGACAGGAATGACGGTCAAATAATTTTTTTTACAATAAGAGGTTAAAAACCGGTTAAATGACCAGTTCTCCTGTCAGGTAAGTCACTGATTTACCTCCGATAAGTACCCGATCCTTCAGGTATTCGCAAAAAAGTTCACCTCTCCTTTTTGAAAGCTGAAAAGCATGCAGTTTATCTTTTCTCAGTCTTTTTGACCAGTAGGGGATAAGTGTCGTATGAGCGGAACCCGTTACCGGATCTTCATCAATCCCAAAAGCGGGGGCAAAAAAGCGTGAGACGAAGTCAGATTTTATGCCGGGGGCGCTGATGATAATACCGGCAGCACCGAGCTCCTTCAGGAGGTTGAAATCCGGTTTGATGCCGATGATATCCTCTTCCCTTGGAAAAATGGCCAGGTAATCGCGTGTTTTATAAAGCTCTACCGGTTTCCTGCCCAAAGCCTGTTCAAGAATACTGACAGGTTGAATGGATTCCGGATCGGTGGCGGGAAAATCCAGCATAAGCAGGTCATTTGATTTTCTGACAGATACATCACCTCTGTACCGGGTTGAAAAACGTATCATCTCCTTTTCGTAATTAAGGTGATGAAACAGCACATGAGCCGAAGCAAGGGTAGCATGTCCGCATAGATCTATTTCTGTCAGTGGTGTGAACCATGTTATCTCGAAATGATTATCTTTAGAAACAAAAAAAGCCGTTTCGGAGAGGTTGTTTTCGGCGGCTATATCCTGCATGATGGTGTTGTCAAGCCATTTCTTCAATGGACATACACCTGCAGGATTTCCTCCGAATAATCTGCCGGTAAAGGCGTCGACCTGATAAAATGGAATTTTCATGATATTAAACCATTTAAACGTTAAAGGATCAATTTAATTTAACATTGAATAAGGAATAGTGAAGGGTCAACTTTTTTTTTGATCCCGATCACCTGTGTCGTTTCAAACGGTGTATCAATTCGTTTTTCGAATCGAATGCCGGCATCAGAAAACCATTTTATGACTTCTGCTTCAGTATAGGTATTCCCCTCACTGGTTGAAACAAGCATATTGATGGCAAACAGGGCGCCGGCAACAGGCGATGTCCTGTCTTCGTCCATGATGTGATCCTGGATGACAATTGAACCCTCTGGATTCAGGGCGTCGGCGCATTTTTTTATCAGCAGGGCATTTACATCAGAGGAATTGCTATGAACAATTGCCGAAAGGAAGATAAGGTCATAGCCTTTACCGAGGTCGTCAACAGTGTAGTCACCGATAACTGTGCCGATCTTTCGTACCAATCCTGCCCGTTCTATATACTTTTTAGTCAATGTAATAACATTTGGCAGGTCAAAAACATCGGCTGTAATGCCCTCTTTTGCTCTAACAAATTCCATAGCAAATGTTCCGGGACCACCACCGACATCAAGGACTCTTTTAACATTCGTCAGATCAATGTTGGCAACAAGTTTTGGTGCCTGCCGTTTGGCACGGTCATGCATGGCTTCAATAAAGGAGTCGAGCCAGATATCACTTCGGTCATTGACGTTCTTTTTCATACGTGATTTACCATCTCTCACAACACCGGTAAGCATGCTCCAGGTGTCCCACAAATTGACTGTGTGCATGAAACCTCCAATGAATTGCGGGGATTCCTTAGTTAAGTATAGTCTGGAAATTTCGTTATTTGTATAAAGATCATCCTTCTTGTGAAGCATTCCTATGGCACAGAGGGCATCGAGCAGCATTATGGTTGCACGTAAATTAGTCCTTGCCCCGGCTGAGATCTGCAAAGCCGTTTTCCCTCCGGTTCCGATAATAGTGAAAAAACCAAGTTCATAGGCTGTCAGTAAGATCCGGCTTATCCTGAATGCGTTAAACATCTCCCGCAATTCAGATGAAGTGGTTTTGGTATTCATTATGGTTAAAATTATATGTCTGTACTTCGTTTTTTCGTGAAACAAATTTCGTATTTAATTCTGTTCTCCGGAAATGTTTTGGTACTGACTTCTTTTTTTTAACAAATTCCATAGGATTTTTGTAATTTTATTACCTTGCTGAATAATTTTAAAACCAACTTTTAATCCGTCCGGTTGTAATTATGTCAGAAACCGAAATCAGAGTGATAATAGAAGAGGTCCTGGCCGGCAAACCATCATCATACGGGAAGCTGATCAGGATGTATCAGCAACCTGTATACAGGCTCGCTTTTAAAATGACCGGCAGCAGGGAAGATGCAAAAGATCTGACACAAATTATATTCATGAAAGCCTATATAAATTTGAAAACCTTTGCGACAACACGGAAATTTTTCAGCTGGATTTACCGGATTGCATTGAATGAGACACTCAATCATTTAAAGTCAGCAAGACAGTTCGTCGATCTGGATGATGAAGAAATCATAGATCACGGATCTCCGGAGGAAGTTTATGCAACCAAAGAAAGAAAGGTGATGGTGCAGCGGGCCCTTTTAACATTGGACCCGAAGCACCGTTCCCTTGTGATCATGAAGTATTATGATGGTTTATCCTATGAGGAAATAAGCGAAGTAACTGGCCTACCAATGAAAAAAGTGAAATCCAGGTTATTTGAAGCCCGGCAAAATCTGAAGGAGTATCTTACTTTTTAAAATGTCCTTGAAAATGCTCAGCAGAAAACAGAAAAAATATATTCAGAAATTTATTGATGGGGATCTTCTGCCCGAAAGGAAAAAATATATTAAAGAATTACTGGACCGTGATCCCGACGCAAAATTATATTATGAGGGATTGCTCGAAGTGGAAAACACGCTTAAAAATGATGCTTCTGTTGCTGAATCCCCCGACCTGGAAAACCTCATTCTTCGCGATATTCAACAGATCCCGCAAAATGACTTGCCTTCTCAGGTCAAAAAACACTGGACAGAATATATTTGGCCTTCACCTCAATGGGGAATAGGCTATGCTTTAATATTTGGCATCCTTATCGGCATTTTTATCTTTAGCCCTGTTCTGCGAAACAGGAATTGGAAAACAGTGTCCGATAGCGATATGGCTGGAAGTATGACCAATATTTCCACGGCTTTCAATTTACCGATTTACATTGCAGGAATCAATGCCACCATCACTGCAGGCTATGTTTCACAGGATTTTCTACGGATCGAAATCAATGTCCAGTCAAATGATCTCGCTCAGATTCGTTTGTCGTTTAATAAAGACCAGTTTAGCCTGTGGACACTTAAAGCTGTAGATCAGAATCCTGAATGCAGGATTCTGGCTGACTACAGTTCGGTGGAAGTCATCAATAGAGGTGAAAATGTATATCTTGTTCTGCTGAAGAAACTGAGCAGTCTCGAAGAAACCATCAGGATCGAGGTCTTTTCGAACGATATGCGTCAATATGAAAATAACATAACAATTAAGTGAAACAATAGTAATTAACCATAAAAAATCATAATACAATGAAAAGAAGAAATTTATTCACGTCATGTTTAGTCTTGCTGGTCGTCTCGGTACTCCTGTTTTGCTGTAAAGGACGTGTCAGCGAGGATGAAGCCAGAGGCACAATCGGAAAAGTCAAAAAATACCGTAAAAGCCAGATGACTGAGAATGATATCAAATTGCGCAGCAAGATTCTGGAAGATACTGCACAGTTAGCCACAACAATAAAGGGATTGGTAATCTTCGATGCATACACCAAGGCATTGACCCATGATCTTGATGGGAAACTGCCTGAATTGGATGTATGCGAATGTGATCAGAATGAAGCCCTTAAACTTGAAATATTAAGAAATTTCAATGACTATATTAAGAATAATGATTCACTATTGACAGGCACCATTACTATGCTCAGCGAATTTTATAAAGATACCGTCAGTGAAAAATCGTTTGATGTTGAGCAGAGCATGAAAAATATCCTCAATTATTTTAACCAGTTGAATAAAAGGGATACGGTCATGGATAACCTCATCACGAATATTGATGCCTGGCTGAAAGCCAATCCTAAGAAAAAGGGTACAGAAATAGACAATTTGAAGAATGTCCGTGACGGCATTGTCCTGCGTGACATGCAAATGGCTATACTCCTCGGTACTCCTGGTGAAATTCAAGCAGCGGCTGACCGGGTGATATTAAATACTGAAAACCTTCAGGCATATTATGGTATAGATTTTCTGAATAGTATTTTGAGCGCAGAGCAGCTAAATGAATTTTTGGCCACGGGTTCTTTAAATGATGTATTGAACGCCAGTAACAAGATAGACGCTTCAAATTTTATTTTGGATCAGGGTGTGATAAATGCAGTTGGGAATGTCGTCAGTCCGGGAGATCTAGGTATGGTAGTGCCCATGGCAGTGGTCAGTGACCTGCAAAACCTTAATAATGTCTATGGTAATCTGAATGAATTACAAGATGTCGTTCAATCTGTAGTAAGTGTGGGTGATTTTGTCAATTCTTTGAATGATCAGTTACAAGACATTCATGAACCCATATAACATCTGGAAACCTCAATATATGGTTATTTTGAAAAAAATCCGGCAGCATGCTCTTGTGGGCATGCTGATCTTTTTTAGTATTTTTTTGTCAGGGAAGGCCCTTGCACAAATCAGCCAGTTCAACACAACGGATCTTCGGTTGATTTATCTTGGCAAAGGGTATTATTACATGGTGCCCCACATGGCCAGATGTTATGAAAATGCCATGCATTTCCACGAAGATTTCTGGCATTATACGCCTTCGGAGGAAGTTACTATTTTACTGAATGATTTCGCCGATATCGGTAATGGAGGAACCCTTGTCATTCCCTGGAATATGATTACCCTTGGCATTGCACCCTTTAGTTTTGCTTATAATATCGTGCCTTCCAATGAGCGGTTCCAGTGGCTGATGAACCATGAACTTGCACACACGGTGATGTGCGATAAAGCAGCAGGAGGTGATGTTACGTGGAGAAAAATTTTCGGGGGAAAGGTTATGTCGGACAACTCCAATCCCATGTCAATGTTATATAGCTATCTGACCACACCACGGTGGTATTCGCCCCGCTGGTACCATGAGGGTATAGCCGTTTTCATGGAGACATGGATGTCAGGCGGATTGGGTCGTGTTCTGGGAGGATATGATGAGATGGTTTTCCGCACAATGGTGTATGACAGCAGTTACTTTTATAACGTCGTAGGACTTGAAACAGAAGGGTCGACCATTGATTTCCAGGTCGGCGCAAACGCCTATCTCTATGGAACACGTTTTGTCAGCTACCTTGCCTATACTTATGGTGTCGGCAAATTACGCGATTTCTATTCCCGGAGCGACAGTAGTAAACGATTCTATGCCGGCCAGTTCAAAAAAGTATATGGAATTGACGTCAGGGATGAATGGGATAAATGGATAAAATGGGAACATGAATTCCAGACACAAAACTTAAAAACAATCAGGGAATTTCCAGTTACTCCCGTTATGGAAGTGACAGATAAACCGCTGGGCTCTGTCTCCAATGCCTTTATTGATATGGGAAGAAGAAAGATTTATGCTGCTGTCAATTATCCGGGCAAGGCTGCTCATATCGCATCCATCGACCTTGACAATGGATCGATGGAAAAAATAGCAGATGTGCCCAGCCCGGTACTTTATTATGTCACTGCCCTCACTTATGATGACTCCAGCAAGACCCTTTTCATGTCAGTTCATAATAACGACTGGCGCGGGCTACAATCCATTGATATAAACACGGGTAAATCAATGAACCTCATCAAGATAACCAGGGCCGGTGATTTTGCCTTCAATAAAAAAGATAAATCAGTATGGGCTATTCAACATATGAATGCACGGGTTACCCTCATCCAGATCCCGCCGCCCTACGATAAAATGAACGATATTTATACAATTCAGTTTGGCCGGAGTTTTTTTGACATTGCTATTTCAAATAACGGTGAGTATTTATCAGGAATTATGTCAGATATTCAAGGGAGCCAACAACTGGTCCTTTTCAGGATAAATGACTTACTCCAGGGTAAAACTAACTATGAAAAAATATATGAGTTTGAAGAGAATGTGATGTCGAATTTTGTTTTTTCGGAAGATGATCAATATCTTATTGGATCATCATACTTTACTGGCGTTTCCAATATATATCGCATAAACATTCAGACCAGGGAAGCGGAACTCCTGACAAACAATGAGACAGGTTTTTTTCGTCCTGTTCCATTCGGGAAGGATTCCTTACTTGTTTTCCAGTTTCATCAGAATGGCTTGCAGCCGTGTAAGATAAAAATTGAACCTATAGAGGATGCAAATTCCATCACCTACCTGGGTCAAATGGTATATGAGAAGAATCCTGTCGTCGAGGAGTGGATGTTGAAACCGCCTTCATCGGTTAACGTGGACTCACTTAAGACATTTGAAGGTAAATATAATGCCTTTACCGGGCTGCGTTTTGCAACCGCATACCCTGTCATTGAGGGTTACAAAGACCTGTTTGCCTATGGGTACAGGTTGAATTTTATGGATCCCGTCGGATTGCATAATTTAAAACTTACGGCAACCTATACGCCTTATGGTTTCCTGCCCGAGAAAGAACGGTTCCACTTGTATCTCGATTACCATTATTGGGGGTGGCAATTTACTGCAGGTTGGAATAAAACCAACTTTTATGACCTCTTTGGACCCACTAAAGTCAGCCGGGCAGGTTATGTCTTCACATTGAAATACCAGAAAATATTAAAGAGGTTTAAACCCCAGATGCTTGATTTCTTCGTTCGTGTCGGAGCCTATGGCGGATTGGAAAGATTACCGGGATACCAGAACATAAAAGCGCCTTACACCGAGCTTTATACGGGAACAGCCAATCTCCATTACAGCAATCTGAGAAAGTCGCTTGGCGCAATTGAACCTGAGAAAGGATTTGAATGGAATTTTTATGTAAACAATTACCTGGCAAGCGGTAATCTTTATCCAAGCCTCATTTCCAACCAGGATTTTGGATTTCTAATGCCGGTTCGTAATACATCGCTCTGGCTCAGGACATCCCTTGGTCATTCCTTCGGTGAACGCAGGAATGAATTATCCAATTTTTATTTCGGTGGTTTCAGAAACAATTGGGTCGACTACCAGCAACCTCAGCGCTATAGGGAGTTTGAGAGCTTCCCGGGAGTTGAAATTGACCAGATCTCCGCAATGAACTATGGTAAGTTGCTGACGGAATTGAATTTTAATCCTATCCGGTTCCACAAGCTGGGTTTCCTGAGCTTTTACTCAACCTATGCACGTTTTTCGGTCTTCGGAATGGGCTTACTTGCCGATATTACTGATGATACTTTTAGAAGAGAGGTATATAATGCCGGCGCTCAGGTCGATTTTGAACTGGTTTTGTTCTCACTTATTAAATCGACATTGTCATTCGGTTATGCCAGGGCATTTCAGGATGGTTACTCACCGTCCGGTCAATGGATGGTATCGCTGAAGCTGCTTTAAAAAACCCATTCATCATGCAGGTTCTGGTCGCTCTTTTGCCGGTTATTATATTTCTTATCGTGCTTGTCCTGCTTGACAGTTTTAAACTGGTCAAAACCAAGTTGTTGATCGTATGTATTGCCTGGGGTATAAGCAGTTCGATACTTTCGTATTTTGCAAACACAGGCTTTCTGGAGTCAATTCCAATGGATCCTGATCGTTTACCTGCATTTCTTTCAAAATATATATCACCATTTGTTGAGGAAACTTTAAAAATGCTTCTTCTGATTATTTTAATTAAAAGGGGCAAGATTGGCTTCATGATCGACGGTGCGATTTATGGTTTTGCGATCGGTTGTGGTTTTGCCATACTCGAGAATATCTATTATCTCTATTCAATACATAATAATAATATCCTTTTATGGGTAGTGCGTGGTTTTGGCACAGCAATTATGCACGGGGGAGCAACATCTGTCATTGCTATCATTATCATGAATGCCTTCGACAAGCAGAAACACCTCTTGGTTCCCCTATTAGGGGGATGGATCGTTGCGGTAATCATTCATTCTTTTTATAATCATTTTTTATTTCCCCCGCTGGTGATGATGGTAGTTATATTGATGGTCGTTTCGTTCACAGAGATCACTATTTTCCGTCTCAGTGAAGGGTCACTCAGGAAGTGGCTTGAACTTGAATTTGATAGTGAGGTGAAACTTCTGGCTTTGATCCGTAAAGGAAAATTTTCAATGACCAAATCGGGAGAATACCTCATTTCAATAAAAAACCGGTTCTCACAGATGGTGGTCGTCGATATGCTGGCTTATATCTCTCTATACCTTGAATTATCAATTAAAGCCAAAGGAAATCTGATGCTTCATGAAGCCGGTCTTCCGGTTAAAGCTGATCCGGACATAAAAACGAAATTAAATGAGATTAATTCTCTCGAGAAAAATATTGGTAAAACGGGCCTTATAGCTATTTCTCCGGTTCTCAGAACATCAAGGAAGGATTTGTGGAAATGGTCCATGTTAAAATGATTTCGTAAAAACGAAATAATAGATACCTATTTTTGCAATAAAAATATCCTCATTATGACAACAGCTTATCGTATTATTTGTTGTGTGTTACTTTTCTGTATGCTGACAACATGCACAAAAAAAACCGATCCTAAAGAGCAAATGGTTAAATTCCTTGAAAGCCACAATGAACATAACATTGACCGTACCATGGATTATTATACTGATGATGCAATTTTCGTTGTTCAGGGGCAGCCACCACTTAAGGGGAAATCAGCAATCCATCGTGTTGAGGTATGGGATTCAGCCATTGACAGCCGTTTGCAGGTACAGGATATCCAGGTCAGAGGTGATACGGTCATAATCGGTAAGATCATTGAGCGGAACCGGTGGTTTATAGCTGCCGGCATACCTGAGGTGGAATATAAGCCCGGTACATTTGTGGTTTTTGGCGGTAAAAAGATAAAAGAATTTCGCCCTGCACAACTCACTGACAGGAGTGCTCAGGAAATATCCGCTATGTTCCAGTCGTTTATGACATGGGCTAAAAAAGAAAGACAAGATGAACTGGCTCAGATAATGGCGGATAAGTCATTCAATTATAATCCCTCCAAGGCGGAAGATTGGATAAACCTTATAAGCGATTGGCGGCAGAATGCAAAATAATTATATCACTCTGGCTTTATTTTTTTAGATTCCCTGCCAAATAAAGCGCAGCTCCCATCATTGCGGCATCTTTCAGCAGCATGGTCGTCGATAATTGATCACCATCCAGGACTTTGGGTAGATGCAAAACCAGAATAAATATGAATAGGAGTAAGGCCAGAAGAAGCGAGGCGAGCTGGGCTTTGAAATTGATTATGATGCTGACACCGGCCAGTATCATTCCTGCTCCGGCAACATACACCAATATTGTAGCCACCGGCCATTCAGGCAATATGTACTCTGCCATTGCCTGACCTTTCATGAAATGAAAGAGGCCAAAAATGATGAAAACTCCGGCGAAAATGAACCTTCCAAGATGTGAGATTAATTTCATAGCATTTTTTTTAAGTGATAAAGAAATTGATAAGCCTCACCCCCCGTCCCCCTCTCCTCCAGGAGAGGGGGTGAAGGAGGTGAGGTGGTATATATTCTAAAAATACACAATTTATGTGACATTAACACAGGATGATGTGATTTTGTTCAAACATCTTTATGCTATAAATCATCATTTGATTTTAATCAGTTTCCCACTGGCGACTCTGTCGCCTGACTGGAGGCGGTAAAAACAAACTGTATCGGGAAGGGTACCGGCCTGCACCTGAAGAGTGATCATGTGGCCGCTTTGGATAACCCGTGGCTCAACAGGTACCATTTTCCCCAAGCTGTCAAAAATATTGAGCTGCCAGGTATCATCAGGCAACCCTTCAAATTCCAGGGCACAACTGCCGGAAAATGGATTGGGCGTGACAGTCACAGAAAGTGGTCTGTTCAGGTTTTCGTGGGGTAGTCCCGACCACCCTTTTGGATAGAAAAAGATAATTATATCGTCGATTGTAGCTCTCCACAATCCCCAGCTATGACCTTCCGGAAGCTCTTTCCATGTGAGAAGATAGTTTTCACCAAGAAGAAAATCCCTGAAGTTCCGCATATTTTCAAAGAGGCTTTCATACGATCCCCAAATTGCAGCCCATCTGACATTGACTTTAAGACCCTGGGTGATCGCGTTATAGGCTTCATAGTTGTTTGGCCAGAATGCACCCGAGTGAAGGCCGCAGTTTCCGAAGATGTCGGGATGATAATAGCTGATGAGAGCAGAAATATTTCCTCCGTAGGAGTCACCGATGACTGCCCTGCCGCCGGGAGATGCCATCGTGTTGTAATGCTCATCGATGTAAGGAACAAGCTCTTCCGTGAAAAACATCCGGTATTGGTTCCTCTTATTACCGGCATATTCCTCATTCCGGTTATAGGGCCTGACGAATACGCCGATTATTTTGTCAATATAATTTCCTTCTATCAGGTTGTCGATGACAGTATTTGCGCTACCCAGACTGATGTACTCGAATCCATCCTGGAAATATACTGCCGGATAGCCACCAGTAGCCAAAGGATCGTAACCAAATGGCAGATAGATGATGATCTGGTAATTATATCCGGTGTGGGAGCTGAGAAAGGCAATTGTGTCGAGGGTGCCATGATTAATGCCGGGATTAAGATTAATTTCCCAAGGTTGAATATAGCCGGGCATGGCGAGTTCCGAGTTGGGCCCATAACCACCCCATATCTCATGCGGATTAAGAGGATCAAGAATCCATGTGTTGCCGTCGATGATAAACTTATAGTCGAGCCGTGCATTCATTTCAAAGTATTTCGACAGGTACCAGAAGTCGGTGCCTTCAAGAAGCGTCATTGGATCGTCCTGGGAAGTCCATCCGTTGAAATCTCCGGGAACCTGCACAAAGCCGGCAGAGCCGCGGTATATAAAATTGACTGTGTCGGCCTGGATATAAGGAATACCCATGGGTGTAATAATGGTCATAAAGCTGTCGACAGCAGCCATTTTCAGAGTGGTGTCGGTAATGGCATTAACCTGGTTGATGAATGACCGGAAGTCCTGTGCATGAGCAAGATGAAGGAAGGTTGTAACAGAAAGGAGTATCAGGAGTTTTTTCATTATTTTATGATTATACGCAAAATTAAGATAAACAATGATCATTGATGTTTGATCCCTGATCAATGATAATTGAAAAAAAATATTGACCTGAATTATATTTATTTAATTTGATTATTATGAGTAAATTAGCAGGAGAAAAAGAAAAAGCCCTACGGAAGTACGCAGGGCTAAGAAATCTCTTCGGCTTATAGCCTTATTGTGAAGAGTCTTTCAGATTGTGTTACAAAAATACACAATAATGTTATAAAAAGTATCAAGTAATCTTTTTTTTATGAAAAAATTAGGTTTGGATCTTGGCAGTAACTCAATTGGTTGGGCTATTCGAACGGATAGCTTGCCAGGAAATCAGTTTGAGCATTATGGAGTAGTAGTTTTTGAAAAAGGAGTTGGAGAAGGTAAGTCGGGTGAATTTTCATATGCTGCTGAACGAACAAAGAATCGTTCTTTACGTAGGTTATATCAAGTACGAAAGTATCGACTATGGAAAACTTTAGAAATTTTAATTAAATATGGGTATTGTCCGTTATCAATGAACAATCTAAACAGATGGCGAAATTATAATAAGGAATTAGCACTTCAGGGTGATGGAGGCAGAGCCTATCCAGTCACAGATAGTGCTTTTAACAAATGGATAGAACTTGATTTTAACGGTGATGGAATTTCTGATTATAAAAGTCCCTATCAATTAAGGAAAGAACTTGTTAATATAAAATTGGATTTAAATATTTCGATCGAGCGATATAAGATCGGTAGGGCATTACATCATATTGCTCAGCGGCGTGGATTTAAGAGTAGCCGTAAGACGGGGGATAAGGAAAATACTGCAGTTTATCGTGGAAGTCGAGAATCAGGAGCAAGAGGAGTGAATGAAATCGGAGAAGCTATAAAAAGTTATAAAACGCTCGGAGCAGCGCTTGCTTTTAGGGAATCCCAAGATGAACGAATTAGAAATCAATATACTCTTCGTAGACATTATGAAGAAGAAGTACTAAGGATTTTTGAAGTACAGGAAATTGATTCGAGCTTTAAACAAGAAATTATTAAGGCTATTTTCTTACAGCGACCGTTACGTTCGCAAAAAGGTCTTATCGGCAAATGTACTCTTGAATCGTCAAAACATCGTTGTCCTGTTAGCCATCCTTTATTTGAAGAATTCCGGGCTTTGACCTTTATAAATAATATTAAGTATGAAAATCCTAATGGAGATTGGGAAAGTTTATCTATTGAGCATAAACAACTTATTTATAATGAATCGTTTTTTAAACCATCTAAGCCGACTTTTTCATTTTCTGAGATATCCCAATTATTAGTAAAAAAGGGATTAAAAAGTTTTCAATTTAATTATAAACCCCAAACAACTGTTGCTGGATGCCCAGTTTCTGCCCGTTTAAAAAAAATTTTTGGGGATAATTGGAATAATGAAAACTTTAAAATTTTAAGAAAAGAAATACGTAAATCAGGTAAGACAGAAAAGACTTTTTATAACTCCCAGGATATTTGGCATATTCTGTTTTCATTTGATGATGAAGAAATACTTTTAAAATTTGCGAAAGAGAAGCTTAATCTTTCAGATGAAAAAGCAGAAGAATTTAAAAGAATATGGAAAAATCTGCCGAATGGATATGCTGCATTAAGTCTGAATGCAATAAATAAAATTTTACCATTTTTAAGAGATGGAATGATCTATTCCGAAGCGGTCTTATTGGCTAACATGCCTCAGGTTTTAGGGGAAAAACTATGGAATGACAATAAACAGTCGCTAAAGGACTCAATTAATTCTCTTATTGTAAAAAATCGTAAAGAAAAACAGGTATTGAATATCGTAAACAGTTTAATATCTCAGTATAAGGCATTTACTTATGAAGAAAGACAAGGTTGGAAGGACAGTCACTATATATTAACCGAAGATGATAAACATACCGTTGTTCAAACCATTAAAGAAACCTTCGGAATAAAATATTGGGAAAAAGTGGATATAAGCGAAAAATCTAAAACTATTGAATTGGTCACAGAACTTTATCAAAAGTTTTTTAGCTCCGGTTTTGATGTAAGTATTATCAATGATAAAAAATATTTAGTAGTTAATATCGAAACCTCAATTTATTTGATGGATGCGGATAACCGTTTTTACAGAATTCCTTCCTTACTTGATACAATCCGTCAATTCTTAAGTGATTATTTTGAAATCCCGGAGGGCAAGCTTAATCTCTTATATCATCCCTCACAAATAGAAATATATCCACCTGTAAAACGAAGTGATGAGGATTATAAATTGTATCTCGGAAGTCCAAAAACAGGAGCTTTTAAAAATCCAATGGCTATGCGCACACTTCATGAGTTACGCAAAATGATAAATTATCTGATAAAAACCGGGAAGATTGATGAAGATACCCAAGTTACGGTAGAACTGGCACGTGATTTAAATGATTCAAACCAAAGATGGGCCATTAAATCTTACCAGAAAAACAGAGAGGATGAGAATCAGGAATTTGCCAAAGCAATTCTTGAGCTACAAAAAGAGAAGTACCCTGGTATTAATCCGGGAAATCCTGATGATATTGATAAATTCCGCTTATGGTATGAGCAACTGCCTGACCATGAAGAAGTAATTAAACAGGTAAAAGCGTTAAAAGACGATATTCAGAAATATCGTCTCTGGAAAGAACAAGGTTGTCAATGTATTTATACTGGAAGAATCATTCATTTGTCAGATTTATTTGATGAAAATGTTGTTGATTTTGAGCATACAATTCCGCGTAGTATTTCGTTCGATAATTCATTAGCAAATCTGACAGTATGTTATGCAAGCTACAATAGAGATATTAAAAAGAAACGAATTCCAACTGAGTTGGAGAACTATGAGCATGATGCGTTTGGGTACACCCCAATTAAACCACGTCTTGATGCATGGCAGAAAAAAGTCAATGAACTTTTTACTCAAGTTGAATCTTGGAAAACGAAATCCAGATCTGCTCCGGATAAAAAGTCAAAAGATGACTATATCAGAAAAAAACATTTACGCCAATATGAATTGGATTATTGGATGAATAAATTGAGCAGATTTACTATGACGGAAATTACGAGTGGTTTTAAAAATAGTCAGTTGGTCGATACACGAATAATATCTAAATATGCTTTTCATTATCTGAAAACAGTATTCAATAATGTTGAAGTACAAAAGGGAAGTGTGACGGCTGATTTTCGAAAAATATTCGGCATTCAGGAGAAAGAAGAGAAAAAATCAAGAGCAAAGCATAGTCACCATGCTATTGATGCGGCGGTACTGACTCTTATACCTTCTTTTGCTAAAAGGGACAGTATTTTAAAAAAATCATTTGAATTAGAAGAAACGACACATAAGCAATTTCATGATGTGCCCTATCCATCCTTCAATATAAATCATATAAAACAGATTGAGGATAATATATTAGTCTCTCATGTCAAAAAAGATCAAGCTTTGACACCAGGAAAAAAAATTATCCGTAAACGTGGAAGAATTGAATATCTGCGTGATAAAAACGGCAAGTTATTATTAGATACAAATGGAAAAAAACAACCTAAAATTGCTCAGGGCGATTGTATTAGAGGTCAATTACATCTTGATACTTTCTATGGCAAGATCAAAGCTGTTCAGCGGGATTCTGTGGGCAAACCGTTAAAAGATGAAAATAATAACTGGATTTATGAAGAAAAGAACGATGGCTTTAAGTTTGTCATTCGGAAGCAAGTGTCGTTAATTAATAATTTAGACGAGATAGTTGATCCAGAACTTAGAAAAATTATTGAAATACAATTAAATGGTCGATCTTTAAAAGCTGCTTTTGCTGAAGGTGTCTATATGTTGAATAGAGAAGGGAATCCAGTTGGTAATAAAATAAGGCATATTAGATGTTGGGCAAAGGTTGCAGAACCCTTGCAAATTAAAAAGCAAACATATAATTCGAAGAAAGAATATAAAAACTCGTACTGGGCTGCTAATTCAACAAATTACTTATATGCATTGTACAAAGATGAAACTGGGGAAAAAGGATTCCGTCCACTTAATTTGTTTCAAGCAACAGAGATATTAAAGACTAACCAAATTACCAGAAAAGAAGACTTTTTTGAACCAGCTATTATTTTAAGTAAAAGTAAAACAATAGCAAGGCTTTATGCTGTATTAGCTGTTGGTCAAAAGGTTCTATTTTATCAAAATAATAGATCTGAACTATATGAACTTTCTAAAAGCGAGTTGTCTAAAAGGTTGTATTATTTGAAGAACCTCTTTGATGCCAATACCGGGACATTACAGTTTCAATATCACTTGGAGGCAAGGTCAGATCAGCAGTTATCCGAAGCTTTCCCGAAAGAAAGATATGGACAAAGAGGAAAATATGGATTTTCAAATATCAGTTTTGATTCTCCCTGGCCAAGATTATTATTAAGTCCAGTAAGTCTTAACTTTTTAATTGAAGATAAAGACTTTAAAATCTTGCCGGACAGTGAAATTGTTTTTACAAGAAATAATTTATTGTGATTATGATATATTTATTGAAAGAACATGCCAGGTAAAAAATCATATAGGAAATTACTTACAAGGGACAATGTTAATGAACCTGAATTACATTACCCGGAGTATCCCGATCCGTCAGATAATAAAGTAACAATTTCCTCTTTTAATGAGCAAGAAGAGGCAAATTACCGGTACTGGCTGAACCTGACACCCGAACAACGGTTTGAATTACATTATAAACTTATCACCCAATTTTATGCTGATGTCATTGGAAAAACTAAAATACCGCACGACTTCACTTTAACTATTGAAAATGATATTACTTCTTGATATCCATAGAAATATAATAACTGACATGCTAAGGAATGATGTCGGTTTTATTATTATCGGAGGTTATGCAGTGATTTACCACGGTTATATCCGTACCACAGGTGATATGGATATCTGGTTGAAACCTGATAATTCCAATAAGCAAAAATTCATCACAGTTCTGGAAAACATTGGTATATCGAAAGAATCTATAAAAATAGTAAATGATCTGGATTTCGCTAACACTGTCGCATTCCATTTTGGTGATCCACCCGGGAAAATGGATTTTATTTCAAACATAAGAGGATTGAATTTTGAGGAAGCCTATCAACAGGTTGAATATTTACACTTGGAGGAATACGAAATTCCTGTACTATGTTTGAACGACTTGATACTGAGTAAAATGATGACTGACCGTATGAAAGATAAGGCGGATATTGAAGAACTTCAGAAAATCCACAGGTTAAAAAAATCTAATGATTAAGCGAACGCTTTATTTTGGTAATCCCGCTTATCTCAGCAAAACTAACAAGCAGTTAGTGGTGAGGCTACCTGCTGTCGAAAAGAATGATACTTTACCAGAATCGTTCAAAAAAGAGGCAGCAGCCACTATTCCGATTGAAGATATCGGTGTAGTAATTCTGGATAATCAGCAAATTATTATTACTCACGCACTTGTCGCAGCGTTACTCGAAAATAATGTTGCGTTGATAACCTGCAATGATACTCATCATCCAACCGGCCTGATGCTGCCACTTGATGTGCATAATATTCAACATGAACGCTTCACAATCCAAATTAATGCGACAATTCCTCAAAAAAAACAATTCTGGCAGCAAACAGTGATTGCTAAAATTATTAATCAGGCGTTACTATTGGAATATTTCGGCAAGGAATACTTGAGATTGAAGAAACTATCTGAAAGTGTAAAATCTGGAGACACTGAAAATTGTGAGGCAAAAGCTGCTCTTTATTACTGGGCTCACATATTTCCTAACAGTCTTCATTTCAGTAGAAACAGGGAAGGCGACCCGCCAAATAACCTGTTGAATTATGGTTATGCCATTCTCCGGGCAATGATGGCAAGGTGCCTTATTGGTTCCGGCCTATTACCCACATTTGGGATTCATCATTCAAATAAATACAATGCCTACTGCTTGGCCGATGATATTATGGAACCATACCGGCCATATATGGATCGTATCGTGCTACAGATTGTTCAAAGCGGGGTAAATATCGAAGAAATGACAACCGACATCAAGAAAGAACTTTTATCGGTTACTTCAATCGATATTATTATTGATAGTGAACAAAGCCCCCTCATGGTTGGCATGCAACGAACAACAGCTTCACTGGCAAAGTGTTTTGAAGGGACAAGCCGGAAAATAGTGTATCCAATTTTGGAATAAAACCTATTGACAATGAACAGTGATCAATGAACAATGATCAATAAATGGTTACATTCATTTACCTGATCATTGTTCCTTGATCCTTGATCCTTGATAATTGACCACCGATGTCATTTGACCGTTTAAACGAATACCGTATTTTGTGGGTACTTGTGTTTTTCGATCTGCCCGTAGTAGCCAGAAAAGACAGGAAAATTGCGACAAAATTCCGGAAAGAAATCATGGCTGACGGATTTGTTATGTTCCAGTTTTCAATCTATGTCAGGCATTGTCCCAGTCGGGAAAATGCCGATGTGCATATTAAACGTGTAAAAAGTATTCTGCCACCCAAGGGGCATGTCGGAATACTTTCAATAACCGATAAACAATTCGGGATGATGGAGATTTTTTATGGCCGGACGCCGGCGCCAGCTCAACAGGTACCACAGCAACTCGAACTTTTTTAGTCAATCAGCAATGATTAATGAGCAATGATCAATAAATGGTTAGGTTCATTAGTATTGATCATTGATCCCTGATCATTGATCATTGAAAACGATAATCCATCAGAAATAAAAAAGTCTCCCAATTAATGTAACTGAGAGACTCTTTACCTCATTTTTTGAGTCGTCAAAACACAGCTTTTCTTACATTATCAATGATATCGGAGCAATGTGCTGTGTTTCCTATATCAAAGATACAATCTGAAAGCAATTCACAACTGCATTAAATTTGAGGCGTTTTCATACTGCGCTGTGTTTCCTATATCAAAGATACAATCTGAAAGCAATTCACAACAATCCCATCTCAATAGAATTTGTCTGAAAAGCTGTGTTTCCTATATCAAAGATACAATCTGAAAGCAATTCACAACTATTGTTGGATTCTGCCAAATTGTTATTTAGCTGTGTTTCCTATATCAAAGATACAATCTGAAAGCAATTCACAACACTCCCATGAGATGACTTGTTATCATTTCTGCTGTGTTTCCTATATCAAAGATACAATCTGAAAGCAATTCACAACTCATAGATTGTAATATTGCCTTTTTCATTAGCTGTGTTTCCTATATCAAAGATACAATCTGAAAGCAATTCACAACTTAAAGACCTTAGAAGAATTTGTGATAATAGCTGTGTTTCCTATATCAAAGATACAATCTGAAAGCAATTCACAACTGTTCAGCCGGCCGGGACCCGGGTGGCTACGCTGTGTTTCCTATATCAAAGATACAATCTGAAAGCAATTCACAACTCACTGCTCTTGATTATGGAACTGCCTTCAGCTGTGTTTCCTATATCAAAGATACAATCTGAAAGCAATTCACAACAAATATTGTGATCTTAGTTTTGAACATTATGCTGTGTTTCCTATATCAAAGATACAATCTGAAAGCAATTCACAACTAATATGCTATTTTATCCTCCTTCCAAGTAGCTGTGTTTCCTATATCAAAGATACAATCTGAAAGCAATTCACAACAATGGGTTTATACAATTCGTGACCGATAAAGCTGTGTTTCCTATATCAAAGATACAATCTGAAAGCAATTCACAACACAGTTCCAGAACCTGATACCAAAATAGACGCTGTGTTTCCTATATCAAAGATACAATCTGAAAGCAATTCACAACCCATTTCCACAACAAGGACAAATAGTCAGAGCTGTGTTTCCTATATCAAAGATACAATCTGAAAGCAATTCACAACACTGGCGACTTAATCAAATTCAAAAACGGAGCTGTGTTTCCTATATCAAAGATACAATCTGAAAGCAATTCACAACTTACTCGAGAATGGAGTAAACCGGGGACGAGCTGTGTTTCCTATATCAAAGATACAATCTGAAAGCAATTCACAACTTAAAGGGCAACCAATACATCCAAAATCATGCTGTGTTTTCTATGTCAAAGATACAATCTGAAAGCAATTCACAACGAAGACAATATCCCCTGTAAATTTTGGGAAGCTGTGTTTCCTATATCAAAGATACAATCTGAAAGCAATTCACAACTTTGACTTTGATCAGCAGTCGGCGTTATTCGCTGTGTTTTCTATGTCAAAGATACAATCTGAAAGCAATTCACAACCCTAATGGCAGACCTGTAAAATACATTTCCGCTGTGTTTTCTATGTCAAAGATACAATCTGAAAGCAATTCACAACTATACAGGCTATCCAGGCTGACAGGTTTTAGCTGTGTTTTCTATGTCAAAGATACAATCTGAAAGCAATTCACAACTCATATATCCTCCATAATTTCAATATCGAAGCTGTGTTTTCTATGTCAAAGATACAATCTGAAAGCAATTCACAACATAAGCATCTTGTTCAGCTTCGGCTTTTACGCTGTGTTTCCTATATCAAAGATACAATCTGAAAGCAATTCACAACGAAGACAATATCCCCTGTAAATTTTGGGAAGCTGTGTTTCCTATATCAAAGATACAATCTGAAAGCAATTCACAACAACAAGTCAGATATGGTTAAAGGCTGGCGTGCTGTGTTTCCTATATCAAAGATACAATCTGAAAGCAATTCACAACTGAAAGCTTATTATACTCAAATCAAAAAGGGCTGTGTTTCCTATATCAAAGATACAATCTGAAAGCAATTCACAACGCGTTTGTTGTCACCGTTGCGGCATTTCCTGCTGTGTTTCCTATATCAAAGATACAATCTGAAAGCAATTCACAACATAAAAACAGCATCACCAAAGACTAAATTTGCTGTGTTTCCTATATCAAAGATACAATCTGAAAGCAATTCACAACTACTGGCCTGAATATGCAATACAAAACCCAGCTGTGTTTCCTATATCAAAGATACAATCTGAAAGCAATTCACAACTATTATTATGATTTGGATGGTAAACACGAAGCTGTGTTTCCTATATCAAAGATACAATCTGAAAGCAATTCACAACGCATTTGTCGTTACTGTTGCAGCATTTCCTGCTGTGTTTCCTATATCAAAGATACAATCTGAAAGCAATTCACAACGCAACCACAGCACTCACAACCACAAAGGTAGCTGTGTTTTCTATGTCAAAGATACAATCTGAAAGCAATTCACAACGATATTGAACCATTTAGTGATAATAGGGCTAATTAAATATAAATCGGGCTTATGGGAAGAGTTTGTAAATAATCGACCGATGTAAAATTCGATAAAATATTATATTTTTTTTCGAATATCTTACACCAATCCGGTAGGCAGCTATTGTTATTCGGCCATAACCAGAATGGTGAGCTAATGGTTTAAATCCAGGAATTTCATTTACGCTTTTACAGGATTTGGCAAAATCTAAAGCGGCTTCAACTTCATCCAGAACTTCAATATTTTTAATTTTTAACATATCGTTCCAGAAGTGTTTTGATGTCTGTATGATCACTTTATTAGTTTTTTCCGGATTGCGGTAAGACGTTTTTTTGATTCCTCGTACCCAAATAATTCACTTTGTTCAGCCTTTTTAATTTCAAGTATAAGCCTTTCATCCGCCAGGCTTTCAAAATCGGCTTGTGTGATTTTATCTGTTACATCTTTGACACCTTTAAGCATTCTTACCGCTTCTTTGACTTTAGTTTTACTTGCCTTCGATTCAAGGTGTATGATCAATGTGTCCATAGCTTATTTTTTTGTAAAATTACTATAAAATAAAAAGCCGTTACTCTGTTGCATAAAGATAAGTGCAGCAGTGCAACAAAATATAGGTAATGCTTTGGCTTTTCGCCCTGTGTTTTCTATGTCAAGCATACAATCTTAAAGCAATTTATATACGGGCATTTTCCTAAATAAATCTTCCATTATCTATTTCGCTAACAATCATTTCTTTATCTTTTTACTCTGAAATTTTCTGTGAACTCGTTCATAGAGCCGGTTCATTTCTTCTTTACGTTCCTGGTTTCCAATACCAACAGGAACATCGCCACCGACAATCTTTTCGTCATTGGGAAGCTTGGCTTTTGATGGTGTGAATTTCTTTAATTGCATGATCTGAATATTGGTCAATGTTTTATTTCATAAAATTAATTATTATTTTAGCTATATCTATAACATTTATTATATTTGCAATAAGTTTTAGCTATATCTATAATGAATGTTCAAAAATATATTCCTGACGGCTTAAAAACAAGGCAGAAGTACCTCGACAAATCGTTTGCATACCTGGATAAGGAAATTATCAAGGTGTTCACCGGACAGCGTCGGGTGGGAAAGAGCTATATGCTGTTTCAGTTAGCGGATCATATCCTGCAGAAAGATCCGGACGCAAATATTCAGTATATCAACAAAGAGTTAAATGAATTCAGGGAAATCAGGAACGACCAGGACTTGCTTAACTACCTGAAGGATAAGAAAAGCTCAGGTCTCAACTACCTGATGGTAGATGAAGTGCAGGACATTGAAAATTTTGAAGATGCATTACGAAGCCTGCTTGCTGAAAAGAAATGGGATATTTGGATTACCGGCAGCAATGCATCCATGTTTTCACAGGATATTGCAGGAAAACTGAGCGGCCGGCATATTGACATCCGGATTCATAGCCTGTCCTTTGCTGAATTCCTGGATTTTCATCATCTTGAAAATTCAGATGATGCTCTTTTTAAGTATCTGAAATTTGGTGGCCTCCCTTATCTGATTAATCTTGAACTTACCGAAAACATTGTTTTTGAATATATCCGTAATATCTATTCCACGATTTTATATAAAGATATTATTCAACGGCATAATATTCGCAATTCGCGGTTCCTCGAAGACCTGGTTTTTTTTATTGCCGATAATACCGGCTCTTTATTTTCTGCCAAGAGCATCAGCGATTACCTTAAATCGCAGGGAATCCGCATTCCGCCCAACCTGGTGCTTGAATATATGAAGCATATCACTGATTCATTTCTTCTTCATTTATTGAAACGAAGTGACCTCCAGGGAAAAAAGATCTTCGAGAGCGGGGAGAAATACTATTTTAATGACTTGGGTCTCAGGCATGCTATAAGAGGTTTCTTACCGGGTGATATTAATAAAGTCATCGAAAATGCCGTTTTGCTTCATCTGAAAGCCAATGATTATGAAATATATACTGGCCTTGAAAAGAATAGGGAAGTAGATTTTATTTGTTTAAAGGATGGCGCCAGAATTTATGTGCAGGTAGCCTATCAGATCAGTGATGACACGGTATTCGAAAGAGAATTTGGCAATCTTCTGCTGATCAGGGATAATTTTCCTAAATATGTCGTGACGATGGATGCAGTAAAATGGGATAGCCATGAAGGAATTCAGCATGTGCAATTAAAAAAGTTTTTAACCCTTGAATTCTAATTTATAATGGCAATGGTCAGGATTATTTTTGAAGTAAGCTTTCCGGCATCATTTTTAAAAATGGAATACAAAGATCATAATTCAGAACATGATAGTGGCCTCCTAAGTGAACGTTTTTATAATATTTTGCCCTATGCCTCCAATAATATCTTTCGGATTGAATATACCAGGCTTTCTCCCCAAGTCTTTCAGCTAAAAACCATTTTTCCAGTAGCCTGGCTGTTCTGCCATTACCATCCATGAAAGGATGAATTTTGACAAAAATTAAATGTATCATTGAAGCAAAATATAATACCTGAAGAGTCCCAAGCTTGACATTTTCTAACTGCCCGATATCAGAGAAAAGTTTATTCATCTCAGCCTCCACAAGTTCCGGCTCAATAGCCAGATAGACCAGTTGTCCTTTCTCATTAAATACTCCGACTTTCTGACTGCGTAATTTACCTCTGTTACTTTTGATAAGAAAAGACTTTGATAATAATTCATGAGCTTTCAGTAAGCTACTGATCGTCAATAAATTTTTTCTGGCAAATTCATAAGCGACCACGAGATCTTCAATTTCCTTTAAGTCTTTTGTTTTTTTAAGATGCTTAAATTCCTGGTTCTTCCAATATGTATCCAGGTTAATCGGATTACCTTCAATGTTAGAGGAGAACACTGCAGAACTTGAAAAATAGAAATGAAAATTTTCAAGGGTGATTTTCTTTTTCTCTATCCTTTTGATGGCTTTTACCGGATCTGCTTCAAGTGTCTTTTCGTACTCTGAAAAATATAGGGTCGGTATTAATTTAAGTTTCAGTGTTTTCATACGCCTAGTGTTGATACACAAAATTACAATAAACAATGATCAATGAACAATGAACAATGATCAATGAACAATGATCAATGAACAATGATCAGTGATCAATAATTGGTTACGGTCATTTTAATACTGATCATTGATCCTTGTTCATTGGTCATTGATGTTTGATCCCTGATCATTGATCATTGTCTCCTGATCAATAAATTAAAAATGCGAAAAAAATAATATATTTGTTTAATGAATGGTATAAATTAAATAAACCAAGATCATGAAAAAGCTACTTTTTTACCTTAGTTTCATCATTGTTATCTTAATGGCTTTATCAACCGGCTGTAAAAAAGATAATGACACTCCCACAAGAAAAAATTATGCCTGGGCAGTTGGGGCACAGGACAGTACAACATATGGAATGATTCTATTCTCAAATGACGGGGGTGATACATGGACAAGACAGGGAGGAGGTTCTCAGGCTTTAAAGGGAATAGATGTAGAGGATGTCTGGGCTCTCGATGAAAATAATGTATGGGCAGTATGTTCAGAGAATGTAATTTTAAAAACAACAGATGGAGGTCAGACATGGACACGGGTCCAGGCTCAGGATATCCCGGGTAATCCGGAACTTATGTGTATATCTATTGTTGATAAAAACAATATATGGATTAGTGGAGCAAACGGAGTTGTGTATAATTCAACTGACGGTGGATATACATGGGTGCTGTATGATACCTCATTTTTTCACAAGGGATTAATGCAGGGCATTTGTGCTGTTAATTCACAGATGGTATATGTTGCAGGAGGTATAAATGCAAAGAAGGATATGATTGGTTTTATTGCCTTTACACTTGACGGGGGGACAACATGGGATTCTATTGTACTTGCTGATAATTACAATAAACATGAGTGGATAGATGTTACCAGTTCTGGCGCTGATCATATCGTGGTCTATGGATGTAAATCACATTATGCATTTACTACGGATGGAGGAGCAACCTGGAAAAATGATTCGTTAATCACAGGTGGTGTGGGAGGAGCAGACATTAACCATCTTAAGATGCTGGATGAACAAACCTGGTGGGGGGCTTTTGATTTGGATGGGATTTATATTACAAAAGATGGTGGAACTTCCTGGATTCAACAGCAAAGCGCTGGTCCCGGAAATATGTTTCTGGTTGGAATAGATAATTATGATGATCAACTTGCTTTGATAGTAGGTCAGTCGGCAGGCTGGCCACCGGAAGGGAAAATCATCAAAACTTCCAATGGTGGAAACCTTTGGGAATTAAAATACCATTGCAACTCTCCTCTTTATAAAATATCGTTTATAAAGGAATAATAAGGTAGTCTTAAAAAGTAAATCAAAAGTCGTTTCATTTCTTCCTTGCGCTTCGTATTTTCAATACTTGCCGAAACATCACCGTTTGCAATTTTTTCGTCATCAGCTAGCCTGGCTTTCATACTCAAATCAATGATCATTGAATTTTTTCTTTTACGAAAACTAGCAGCAGCACTGCAATGATGGTCAGTACCAGTGAAAAGCAGAAGGGAGCGATGGGATTGATTTTATCCCATAACAGGCCTGCAAAAAATGAAGAAGGCAGGGCGCATAAGCCGACGACCATTTGAAAGCCGCCCAGTGTGCTGGCCCTGAACTGCGATGGAGACAGCTCGGCGACAAAGGTCTTTTGAACCGGCTCTATGGCTCCTTTATGCAGTCCGTATATGACAAAGGCTCCGATAATGGCTGCATGACTGTGCAGAAGGATAAAGACCAGGCTGAGGATACCCCAGAGGATGAAAGAGAACATGAGTACCTTTTTCCGGCCAATTCTATCCGACAACCTGCCAAAGGGTAATGAAACTATGGATGCTACGGCTGTGGCAATGAGATAAAGAACAGGAACAAATCCTGTCTTAAAACCTGCATCTTTGGCAAAGATCAGCAGAAACGAATAGCTGAATGACCCAAGGGCAAAGAACGCACTCAGGACCAGGAATAACCTGAAATTCCGGTCCAGATCCTTAAACGATATCCCCTTGAAGATTTTGATCTTCGATTCTTTTTTTTCTTTGATAAGAAATATCACAAGCAATGCGCCGATAAACGATGGTATGGCTGCCAGGAGGAAAAGCTTCTTATAGCCGAGAATATTGAATAACACGATGCAAAGCGTTATCCCGACCACAGCACCGAGGTTGTCCATAGTTCTCAGGAGTCCGAAGTTCCTGCCTCTGTTTTGACCGGTGGAAATATCAGCGATGATGGCATCGCGTGGAGCACTTCTTATCTTTCCTGCCCTGTCGAGTATCCTGAAAGGGATCAGGTGTTGCCAGAGAGTTGAAAAGGCATAGCCTATGCGAGATGCTGAGCCAAACAGATATCCAGTCCATACAAATACCTTTCTTCGCCTTATCCGGTCGGAAATGTATCCTGATGCTGCCTGTGAGAGGGAAACCAAGGCCTCGCCGAGGCCATCGAGAAATCCCAAGACAGCCATATTGGCATTCAGAACGGAGGTGACAAACAATGGCCAGATCGGGAAAATGATGTCGGAACCCATGTCATTTAAAAAGGAAGCCGCTGCGAATGTTCGCAGCGTCTTTTTGGATTCACTTTCTCCGGCCTGAGAAACGGCTGCAAAAGACTGTGACTCATCTGACGCTCTGCTACCGCTATTTTTTTTGAGGTATGGCATTCTGAAATGTTGAATAACCTTATTATCCGGATGTCCTCAGATTAAATGCTACAAGTTTTAATTGGCCTCACCCCCCGTCCCCCTCTCCTCCAGGAGAGGGGGTGAAGGGGGTGAGGTGATTTCTTCATTATGCTTACTTAAGCGCAATGTACATTGTGGTGATGCCGTCAAAGAAATTCAGAACGGCCTGTTGTTCACCTCGGCTTCCTCATGATTCAGATTTTGTGTGGTCTTATTGTGCATATGATTAAATCTACCAGGGAATAAAATGATCAATAGGATAGCAAGATCTGACGGACGTCTTCCATCAACCACATAGGCGTAGATGTTGCTCCGCTGATGCCTACGGTGTCACCTGGCGAAAACCAGTCACGCTGAACCTCCTGAGGGGAGCTTACATAAAAGGTCATCGGATTCTGCTCCCTGCAGATCTTAAATAGCACCTTTCCGTTTGAGGAGTGTTTTCCGGCCACAAAAATGATTTTGTCATATTTCCTGCAGAAGTCTTTCAACTCAAACTGCCGGTTTGATACTGCGCGGCAAATCGAGTCTTTGACAATGACCGTAATTCCCGAGCGTTCCAAATAACTGATGATGTCGTGGAATTCATCCAGGCTCCTCGTCGTTTGGCTGTAAAGGGTGATTTTTGCCGGCATTTTGTTAATATCAAGATCTTCGATTTTTTCAAAGACAACAGCTTTATTTTCTATCTGGCCATTAAGCCCGATGACCTCTGGGTGGTCCTTTTTGCCGAAAATAAAAATATGCTCATCCTGGCCATGCGATTTTTTAATTTTATTATGCAGCTTCAGAATGATCGGACAGGAGGCGTCAATGATCTCGTTATTATTCATTTTGGCGATATAATAACTTGAGGGAGGCTCACCATGAGCCCTGAACAGGATTTTTTGTCCATGCAGTGTTTTTAGTTGTTCCCTGTCAATGGTAATCAGTCCTTTTTTTTCCAGCCGCCTGATCTCTTCCTCGTTGTGGACGATCTCGCCAAGGCAGTAGAGTTTGTCTTGCTTATCGAGGATCTCTTCAGCTTTTTTAATGGCACTGGTCACCCCGAAACAGAATCCTGAACTGCTGTCGATCTCGACTTTAAGATTCAATCTGTTTGTCATCTGATATATTAAGTGCCGTATATCTGTATTGTATTCCCTTCATTATCTTCAATAAGAATGAACCTGAACTCTGATAATGGATCTTTGGTGATATCGATGAGTATATAGACCTTGTTGTATTTGAGCTGTTTGGTGAGTCCATCCAGATCGTCGGTGAAAAAAGCTAATTTCAGGTACCCCTGAAGAAATTCAATCCCTTCGGGCAAGGTCATTTCCTGTTTTGGAAGAGACTTGTCATTTTCAATAACCTCGATCTGGAAGTCGCCACGCTTGATAAAATACACCTTGCCCCGGAATTCCGGAAGTTCGAAAACCTTGAAGGTTTTGAATCCGAGGTTTTGCTCATACCAGTTGATCGTTTTTTTTGCATCGCTGACCACAATGGCAACGAGATAGGGCTTTATCGACAGTTTGTCAATATCAACCTGTGCTTTCAGGCCTGGGGATATTAAAAGGAACAAGAAAACTATACACATTATGAAACAAACGATTTTCTTTTTCATCTTTCCCGGAATATTATGAATTAGGATTAATCATGCTACCTGACACGTGCATACCTGACGAATCATTATCCGAACGATTCAGTTTTAAATTTTTTCCCATCTGTTTTACAAATAATCTGTGTGACTCCTCTTCCGCTCATTAAAGCGGCGGGGAGGCCGCCACCGGGTATGACCCAGTGCCCGGCCATATAGAAATTATCGAGGCCGGGGAGTGTCTTTTTAAGACCTCTGAAGCCTAAATGAGGAGTAAGCACCCACCCTTCAAAGCTGCCACGCCAGTTGTTTGTATACCGTATCACAGTTGATGGCGTTGATACATCAATCATCTCCAGTTTGTCTTTGACAGATCCGAAACGCGCATCAAGAACCTCGATCACTTCCTTTGCAATACGGTTTTTTTCTTCTTTATATTTTATCAGATCCCTCGCTTTGAGTTCAACCCAATACTGGTAGTTGTAAGTTGGAAAGAGGGCAATGATGACTGTTTTCCCGGCAGGAGCCAGAGTCGGATCAAAATGGAAGATGCGCGCATCCACCGTATCCGCTGTGTGATTCTCATCAATGACAATGGGCTTTTGGGCTGGTATCACAATACAATCAGGCGTATCCTCAAATGTGCGTGCCACTCCCAATGCGACCTGGACATAGGATGAAAAGGGAAGATAATTATCATAATACCCCTTTATGGTTTTATCAATGTATTTTCCTTCCAGCATTTCAAAAATAGTATAGTGCCCGTCGGCAGCCGAAATAACAATGTCGGCACTGTGTGTTTCACCTGATTTCAATTGAATTCCTGAGGCTTTGTCTGTTTTACCGTTTCCTTCTGTCAGGATCTTGCTTACTTTCTGGTTGTAATGTATTTTGCCTCCTAATTCGAGAAATCTTTTTTCAATGTGCTTTGAAAAATTAAGTGATCCTCCGACGGGATATCCGGCGGTTTTCTTGTGTAACCAGGCAGAAGTGAAGATCAGGAAAATGACCGACATCTCATTCACGAACAGGTGCTTAAAAGTCTTTTGTAGCAAGGGATTCTTGATTTCAGGAAGTAAGTCATTGATACTTATACGCTCCCATTTCATGAGATCGCCTATATAGGGCATCACTTTGAAAGTCATCTTTAGCATATCGGAGAAATTATACAATTCCTCGGTTTTTTCACTGGGAACATTGAATTTCGTGAATCTTCGTATGCTCCTGCAATAGGTCTTAATAAACTTTTTATCTTCAGGAGCTTTATCCAGCAGTTCCTTCTCAAGTTTATCAATATCGGCAAAAAAATCGATATAATGCCCCTGATCATCTTCAACCCTCATAAAAAGATCCGGATCAATGAAATGTATTTTTTTCATGTCGACCAGTTCATTCCAGAGATTGTACAAGGGGTCATTCGGACTGGAGCCGACAAGCCAGTGAATACATCCATCAATGATATAGTTGTCGCGTTCCCAGGATGTACAAAATCCTCCGGGCAAGGAATGCATTTCGAAAATTTCGGTGCGATAACCATTCATTTGCAGATAACATCCGGCTGACAGCCCTGCTATACCAGCGCCAATGATGACCACTTTTTTTTCTTCCATAGCATGATCATTTTAGTGAATTGGAGAATCGTTTTAGTGCGATCATTTTGATAATTTCCTGTAATCTTCCCTTACCGGAGAAAAAACATCAATAATCCGGCAATCCGTGAGGGCTTTTCCTTTATGCTTTACATTTGAAGGTATGAGAAAAACTTTCTCTTTGTCAAGGATGTAGGGAGTGCCATCAACGGTGAGTTCAAACCGGCCACTGATGATATTCGATACCTGTTCATGCGGATGAGAATGCTCTGGCGTTTCTGCTCCGGCCATGATCCTGAAATGGGCAGTTGTCATCTGTTCACCGTGGATGAATTTCACAAAATATCCCGGGATGATCTCAATTTCTTTCTGGTCTTTTAAGTTAGCGATTGGCATAATTAGGAGGAGTTTATTGACCTCACCTCCCGTCCCCCTCTCCCACAGGAGAGGGGGTGAAGGGGGTGAGGTGATTTGGTTAAATACCCCGCAGTTTGTTGCGGAATTTGAGTCCAGAGCTTGCTCTGAGGTTCATACTGACTGATTTGTTTGTATGTTTACTTGGCGACGGTCTCATTTTTCTTATGTGATTTCGTTCCTGTCTTGATTTTGTATGATATGATTCGGTAAGCAAAAGTAAATAAAGTAGTCATAAAGATTTAAGATGCCGGCAGTATATTTTCTCACGAATTTAGCTAATTTCGGGGCTATAAAATTAACCTCACCCCCTTCACCCCCTCTCACCGGGCACTGACCAAAAACTATAAGATGATCCCCATGAAGGGTGTAGGACATTTCATTCAGCTTGAAGATCCTGCAACATTTAATCATTTGCTGAATACGGCTGTGCTGGATATTCTATTTTTGAATGGCAAGCGGGGGTGAGGCAGGCCTTCTTTCCGCTTACGCTTTATAAAATCGATTTTTGGCTTTTCCGAATGCTTCCCTGCCTTCACTAACGGTACGCAATAATCTTTCTCTGGAGTGATCGTGCATGCGATTATTTTTAATTTGTTTTAGAATCGGATTTCTCTTTTAAAATCCGGTCTATCCTTAAAAAACTATCCCAATATTTTTCTTTTGTCATCTCTTCCCAATGAATATGAAGATAGCGGTATTGAAGAGTTTGCACCTGGCATAACATAATCAGAAGAAAAATTAAGGTGATAAATATTACTCGGATTTTCCTGGTCATGAAAAGATTGAAGGAATATCCAAGAAGAATGGAAAAAAAAGGCAGGTAATCCACAAAAACCCGTGATGAGAAGCCTCCTCCATACCACCAGTTCCACCACGAGGAAAAAATATAGATCAGCAAGGCGAAAAAACCAAGAAGGCTCCATCCTTCAAAACGGTTTTTCCTGAATAACCAGATAAAGCCACACATCGAAATAAGGAATACCGGAGTGTAAAGAAACAGCCCCTTCTTATAACTGAAAAGTATCTCAAGGATATGTGGGTGTGCGAAGTTAAATTTCTCACCGGGATAGGTATAAACCAAAAATTCATCCGACTGGATCTTAAATAAAACCAGCTGAATAAAAATTACAGATAAAAAAACAAGTACTGAAGGGATCAAAGCTTTAAGGTTGCTGAGCCCATATCTTATGGCATTTTTCAAACGTTCACCATCTCCGGCAATGAATGGAATGGATGCGGCAATAATCGTATTCACCGGGCGGATTAACACGATAATACCCAATGTTATGGCTATGAAGAAAAGCCATTTTGATGATGGCGACCGGAAATAGCTTTTCAATGAATAGATAAATAACGTGATAGCCGCGAATGAATAGAGGTGTGACATGGAAGGCTCTCCAATCACATAATAGAACAGGTTGGTTCCAAAAACAATAGCCGTGAGTATTAGACTGATTATCCCGGCTTCAAATTTAAGGGATTCAAGAATCCTTTTCAGGTAATAGAGCCCGACAAAAAGGTAGAATAAAGCTCCAATATTTACAAAAATTGCATAAAATTGTGAATACCCGTCGGCTGGATATCCGAAAATGATGGTCAGCAGGTGTGCGGCCAGAAAAAATGGAAGGAGGCACAACGCTGTTCCACAGGTGAATTTATTCAGAGTGTGACCTTCATGAAATATGCGGTAATCGAATATCCTGTTTTTATCGTAGGAGTTTTGTAACTCGGTTTTTTCATAAAAGCCAAAATTCAAGTCGTGATAGATGAAAAAAGCCGGTAACCAGGCATAATAACCTTTGCCATCCGACTGGATCAGCCGTGGCCATTGTCCTTCACCCCAGTTGACTTTTACTGAATATAGTAAGCACAACACCGGAATTATGATCGTGATATAGCGGTTTATCAGTTTCATGTCCTTAATTGGCCTCACCCCCCGTCCCCCTCTCCTGGAGGAGAGGGGGTGTAGGGGGTGAGGTGGTGTGATTAAATTCCTTGCAGCTCGCTGTAGAATGTGAAGCCCGGCCGGCAATTTTTTTATTGATACTGTTCACAATGGAGTGCAGGAGGTGAATATCCTCTTCTCCAAGCAGGTCAAGCCGCTCCATGATGCGGCTATGCAACGCCGGATTCTTTTTTATGTTGATGAATTCCAGTATGTCATCCACCTTATGTTTTAGAATATTGAAGGAAAGCTTATTGACAGCCTGCTTATGATTTTCATCAATTTTAAGAGATAGGGGAGATAGCGCATAGGCGTAAATCATGACTGCCTGTGCCAGATTCAGTGAAGGATAAGATACTTTCATCGGAATACTGGTCAGGATATGGCAGCATTGTAATTCGGTATTTGTCAAACCCGATTCTTCGCACCCGAAAACAATAGCCACCGCATTAACAGATTGCCCTTTATTTTGAATGATATCCAACAGGTTTTCAGGTGTATAATTATTGTGCTTGATCTTTCTTTTTTTTGAGGTGGTGCCAATAATAAAATCAATATCACGGATAGATTCTTCAAAGGAGGTAAATATGAGGGCATTGCGAAGTATCTCATCCGATCCGTGAGCCAGCCATAATGCTTTTTCATCCGGATAATTAATAGGATTGACCAGCCGTAATGAGCTGAATCCCATCGTCTTCAGCGCTCTCGCCGCCGCGCCGATATTTTCTGGTACAGCCGGACTGACCAGGATGAAATGGATGTGCATGAGGGATTAATGGTTACAGGTTACAGGTCACAGGTCACAGGTCACAGGTTTCAGGTTGAACGTTAAAATTAAATAAAATCTTAAATTCTACTGGCAATAATTTCCAACAAAATGTTTTTATCTCATTAACAATCTTCTAACACTCAACATACAACATGTAACTTGCAACTTGCGACTTGTAACCTGTAACTTGCAACTTTCAGTTTGCTACTTAAAGCCCCAACTCAGCTGAACTCACTGTCCGCTATTGTTCACCGGCTATTCATTTTCGAACAGTCTGGAGATATTGTCATTCAGAATGATCCAAATAAAAACTAGGAATTCAACGAGTTAAATAATATGGCATAATACCTGATGTGACTTTCCATCTTTTTCTGTTTCATCCATCCTAAAACATCACTATGATTCGACACGTATTAAAAGCTATCATACTGATCATTTTATCATTACTTTCCAATTCAGTATTTTCACAGAAGAATATATATACTACGGCTAAGATCACGGGAGAACCTCCGGTGATAAATGGAACCTGTGATGATAAAGCCTGGAACATTGTAGCGTGGGGTGGTAACTTTACACAGATACAGCCTTATGAAAACAGGCCACCCTCGCAGCCGACATTTTTTAAGATCATTTATGATGACAATAACCTGTATGCAGTGATATTTTCCTATGACAGCGTTCCGGGAGAGATCGTGAAGCGCATGTCGCGGAGAGATGGGATGGAAGGTGACCTGGCCGAGATTCAGATCGACAGTTACAATGATCAGCGGACAGCATTTTCTTTTACGATCAGTGCCGGCGGCGTGAAAAACGACCGCATAATTACTGAAGATGGTAACTATGAAGATGATACTTGGGATCCCATCTGGTACGTCAAAACATCGGTCACAGATTCCGGATGGATCGCCGAGATGAGCATTCCACTCACACAATTGCGATTTAATAAGAATGAAAACCAGGTATGGGGTCTTCAGGTTGGAAGGAAAATTTTCAGAAATGATGAATATTCGGCCTGGCAGTTTATTCCACAGGATGCTTCGGGATGGGTGCACATGTTTGGTGAATTGCATGGCCTGACCGGCTTAAAGCCAAAACGTCAGATTGACATGACCCCTTATCTCGTGGCTAAAGAAGAATTCTATGAGAGAGATGAAGAAGATCCGTTCTCAAAGGGTTCTGAAATGAAATTCTCTGCCGGCCTCGATGGTAAAGTGGGAGTGACCAATGATCTAACCCTTGATTATACCATCAATCCCGATTTCGGCCAGGTGGAGGCCGACCCGTCGGAAGTCAATCTGACCGCCTTTGAAACTTTTTTCCAGGAGAAACGTCCTTTCTTTATTGAAGGGAAAAATATCTTTGATTTTCCGTTTATCATCGGTGACAGCCAGTTGAGCCGCGACCGCCTCTTCTATTCACGCCGTATCGGACGCGCACCCCAGTATTATCCCGACCTGGATGACGATAAATACATCGACACACCTGATAATACAACTATCCTCGGTGCATTTAAATTGACAGGCAAAACCAAAGACGGATTATCGGTAGGAGTGATGGAGAGTGTCACCGCCCAGGAGATAGCTGAGATTGATACGGAGGGCTCAAGAAAAAAAGTGGAAGTCGAGCCTCTAACCAATTATTTTACCGGACGGGTGCAGCAAGATTTCAATAAAGGCAACACCATTTTGGGTGGAATGATTACTGCGACAAACCGTAAGATCACAAATCACGACATAGATTTTCTTCCTGATGCTGCATACACCGGTGGCATTGATTTTCAGCAGTTCTGGAAGGATAAATCCTATTATGTCAGGCTGAAGGGCGTGGTCAGCACAGTGGTTGGTGACACGGCAGCCATCACCAATATCCAGCGCTCCTCGGTGCATTACTTCCAGCGGCCTGATGCGACATATCTGAAGGTTGACTCCTCCAGAACCTCACTGGCAGGTGAGGGTGGAACTATTGAGTTTGGGAAAACCGGCGGCGGTCACCTCAGCGCCATTGCATGGGTCACATGGCGGTCACCCGGCCTTGAGCTCAATGATATGGGCTACCTCCGAAGTGGCGATGAGGTTTTCCAGGTGGTTTGGATGGGTTACAGGATATGGGAACCATTCAGCATTTTCCGGAGTATTAACATCAACATGAACCAATGGACCGGCTGGGATTTCGGCGGCAGAAGCACCTATTATGGTGGGAATATCAATTTTAATACACAGTTTAAGAATTACTGGTCGTTCGGCATGGGTGTCAACCAGGATGGCCCCAGCCTGCTCAAAGCGGAGTTACGCGGCGGACCGTCACTGGCATACCCCCCGGCAAGCAGTACATGGTTCTCGATATATTCGGATGACAGAAAAAAGTTTTCCTACGGAGCATGGTTAAACTATGCCGTGGCACCGCTCAACCACGATATATATTCACAGGGAGGGCTTGACTTTATTATACATCCTGTCAATGCACTCAGGATTTCTTTGTCACCTTTTGCCATTTTCAATCAGACCCATCTTCAATATGTGGACATATGCGAGTTCAACAATGAAGACCGTTATGTGATGGCATATATTGACCAGACGACATTCGGGTTAACGGCAAGGGTGGATATTAATATAACACCCGATATCACTTTGCAATACTATGGTCAGCCGTTCGTGTCGGCCGGTGATTATACCGAATTCAAAAGGATAACCGATGCGCATGCAGATAAGTGGACCGACCATTATCTCGCATATTCAGATGATGAGATATCCTATGATGCGGAGAATGAGATATACTCTGTAGACGAGGATCATGATGGCACAGCCGACTATAGTTTCGACAATCCCAATTTCAATTTCAAGCAGTTCCGGTCAAACCTGGTCTTCAGGTGGGAGTATATACCCGGATCAACGCTGTTTCTGGTCTGGTCGCAAGACAGGACCGGAGCGGATGTAAATGGACATTTCAATTTTAACAACGACTTCAGCGATTTATTTCATATTTATCCGGGTAATGTCTTCCTCATCAAGGTGTCGTACAGGATTGCTATTTAGCGTAAATTATTCAGGTTTTAATCTATAATCTATTATTTAGCACAACTGTCATTCTCCATCATATTCCCACGACCCTGTTGCCCTTGTCCCCTCCGGTACCGGTGCATCATGCCTTTTCCTTTCCCAATTCCTTTACCTTGGCCCTGGCAACCATACAATTCAAAGTACAATGCAGAAAGCCTTTCGCATTGGGCAGGATTACAAATTTCTTTCAAAGCTATATATTGTTTTACAGAAGCTTTTTGCAGTTGCTTCTGTAACAAACAAATTTCATCTGCGCAGATGTTAAGTAGGCTTGTATCAGGTTTATCTTTGGCAAGTTCTTCAAGGAGTTGACTCCGGTAGTTACGAATATTGGTGGTAACTGGTTCGGTTGACTTCCTATAGTCAGCGAGGATGACCTCAACTTTTTCGGATTGAGACGGAGATAATGACAATTCTTTCCGGAATAATATTCCCGGATTTTCTCGGGATTGCTGGGTTGATGCATTGGAATGGCGTGAATAAAACACAAGAAAAGTGGTCAATGCGGTAAGGTTGATGACCACCAGGAAGATCAGCAACCAGAAAACTAGCCTGTTTTTTGAAAAGAAGTTCATGGTATGGGTTTTTAATAATTGTCAAAAAATGTATTATCCTCATCAATAAAATCCGGAATATTAAGTCCCGATTTCATTACCTGAATATCATTCTGATGATTTATATTTTCAAAAATCTGTGGTTCCCTTTGCTTAATGATTGAAAAACCAATAATAACAGCGATGAGCAGTAAGAATGACGCTGAGATAGGACGAAGGATCCTCTGAAATATAGGATATGGCTTTTCTCTTGTGCCTTCCATTTGGGATTCTATTCTTTGTAATATTCGAGTCCGGATGAATGGATTGGGCTCATCGGACTTTTTTTCTTCAATGAAGGATGTGACGGATTGGAAATTTGAAACAATCCGGGTACACTCCTCGCATGAATAAAGATGATCTTCAAATTCTTTGTATTTCCTACCTGAAAGTTGTTTTTCCTGGTAAGAAAAAAGATTACTCCGAACAAAAAAGCAATCCATCTTATTTGTTGTTTTTTGCATATTCCGAAAAATAATTCACTAATTTCTTTTGAAGTTTCAATTTTGCCCTGTGAATAAGGGATTCAACAGATGAAAGAGACAGATTCATAATCTCAGCTATTTCTTTATAGGTTATCTCTTCATATTTATTCAAAATGAATGCTATTTTCTGGTTCTCGGGCAATGAATTGACAGCACTATCAAGGATTTTTTTTTCTCTTTGTCATCGTTCCTGGTATCTATTATTGCAGGTTCAGAATCATTTCTATTCGTTTCATCATGTGAAACCTTTATGAATGTTCCCATCTGGTGTAAAAAATTTCTTCTTTTTTGCCTTCTCAGATGATCTAACGATTTATTTACTGTTATTCTGTATACCCAAGTATATAGTGAAGAGTTTTTCTTATATCGGCCGATGGACTTGAGGATCTCAAGAAAAACCTCCTGTGACAAGTCCTCAGCATCTTCCATATTTGCCACAAAATAATATGCAGTTTTAATGACATTTTTCTGATAGTTATTAACGAGATATTGAATTGCTTCCTTGTTTTGAGTGATAAGCCCATCTACCAGTTCCAGTTCAGTCATTCTTCAATGCATTTGGGGAAAAGAAAGGAAGCCAAAATATTCCGAAAATTAGGAATATTTTGGCTTCTCAGTTAATCGTAGGCTTACTTATTCTTGTCGTCGCTTTTCTGGAGTTCAGTGGCAGGTGTATTTTGATTCCCGCGGCCATGCCTGTGTTGGTAACCATATCCACCTCCGCAACAATTTCCTTTACCTTGTCCATGACGATGCTGATACACCATGCCATAGCCATTGGGATTTCCTTTTCCTTGTCCTGTATTCTGACGATTATCACATATACCATCCCCGTTTTTGTCAATGAAATTTGCACCGTGGCCATTTTTCATCCTTGCCTGGTAATTGTCACAAACCCCATCTTTATCGTTATCAACAAATTTTCCAGGTACAACTTTCGTTGTAGTTTGCTGGTCCTGTAAATTTTTTTGTGTATTGGTGGTCAATGCGTTTTGTGAAAATCCCTGGAAAGCAATAAATGACACCAATGCCATTAATACTGTAATTCCTTTTAAAGTTTTCATAGTCTTGCTTTTAATTTGATTAAACATCTGTTTCATATATAGACGCACTGGAAGAAGAAAACTTGCACTTAAAAGGATTTCTTTCTGCAGGTTTCGCCTAAAGCCTTAAATATCACCATAGTATCCGACCTTGAAAAGTCACTTTAGCAGCATCTTATTCTTGCCTAATCATGAAATTATTGCAGAAAGAGCGAATACAAAGGTGATAACGATACTTGGACAAAAGGGATATACCATTCCCCGGGATTATTATTGCCTAAAGAAATTTTCTCAAATTCACAAGGGCCCGGATCGTAACGCTGGATTATTGATTTTGCATCATGCGCGTAATGGAGAATACATTCCATCCATTTTCTTTTACCATTTGCATGGCCGGCTGATTCTGCATGATGGCGCCACCCCATTGATTAAAATCGAATACATGAGGGTTTTCGAACCAGTTTTCGATGTTCATGGTTAATCGGAAAGTCACCGTATCCTTATCTGCCATGGTGAATGAAGAACCTGGCAAACTCGCTTCAAAGTAATTCTGAACAAATGCATAAATCGAATCAACATTGTAATCATTTCCTCTATACAACTGGCCGATCCCCAGGTGGAAATTGAATGGCATGATAAATCCCGTTGTATCCTTCCATTTTCCGTTAATCATCATATAATGATAACCTCCGCCGAGAACTTCCGGCCAGAACATGTTCACCTCCGGAGGATTCACAAACATAAAGGATTTGTTTTTCGCCTCAGTTATCCCAAAGATAAAATTAATAGAATCATACGTTCCTGCAAGGATCTCATCAAAGACCTGGATTGTCATTGTCTCCGGAATATCTTCGTCGACATAAAAAATATCCTTCCAATCCCCGATTACTTTTTTTGATCCATCGTTACGGTAAAATGTAATATCAGAAATAAAGTACTTTACCTCTGTGATCAAGTATTCATTCCCTGCTGCATTGGTGTATAACAGTTCATTTTCCCTAAGGAGCTGACCATTTACCTGATGGTCAATTGAAAAAATGACTATTCCGGAAGGAATTACTGGATTATTATTGTCATCTTTTTTGCAGGCTGATACATAACTCACCAGGATAATCAGAAAACTGAGTCGGAACCAAAACCGCAAATTTCCCTTCATGGTCGTTAAATTTTCAAAATTACAGTAAAATAGAAAACCCGGCCTGGCTCATACAGACGTTTAGTACTGCCGACTATTCTTCGGTTTAAATGCTCGTAGTAAGGTGTATCGAACATGTTTTCCACCCCGATTACGAATGAGGCAAATTTGCATGGTGCATAACTGACCGATGCTGCAGCCGTAATAAACCCCGATGTTCTAAGTTCCCCATATGATTGGGAAACACGGTTTTGTTCACTCATCAACCTGACCGTAAAGCGGGGTAAGAGTTTATCCCGTAAGAATTTATAGGAAAATTGAACAGAACCTTCCAATGGTGGGATTTCCGGCAATGGATCATTCTTCACTTTTTCTTCACCAACAACCTGTCCATCAGAAATAGTATATTTCACTGCTTCAGGTTCGGTTCCATAGGTTGCTGCAACATTCACCAGCAATCCCCATTTTTTTACCGATGGAGTCTGGTAGGCCAGTTCAAACCCGGTAAGAAAGACTATATCGGTATTGGAAAACTGTTTAACCCCAGGCGCTCCCTGGGTCGAGGGTTTGATCACTGAAGGAGGTACTACTTTCCCAAGGATATAATCGGTAACCAATGAAAAGAAACCGCCAATTGAAAGACTGCCAAATGTTGGATGCAAAAAATCAAATGAAACATCTGCCTGGTAATTTTTTTCCGGTTTTAACTGTGGGTTGCCCAGGTAGTCATATGAATCGTACTGTACCGGCATAAGTTTGATAAACCTCTCCAGCAACGATGGACTGCGGGTTCCCCTTCCAAAGGCCGCACTGAGGTCAAAATGGGAAGAGAGTTGTTTTTTAATACCTAAACTAAAGCTCACATTGAAATAATTTGAGTTCAGATCATCAAAGTAGGAGACACCGTTTTTAACAAGCAGAAAGGTATCACTTGCGGTAGCCTGGTTATAATCGATTCGTAATGCAGTCGTAAAATCAAGTCTCTTCGTTGGAATCCGGTATTCGGCAAATGCCCCGGCATTGTTATAGAGCGCATTTAACCATACATTGGCATATTTGACAGAGATGAAGGTATCACCTTCCATCACCATTTTCATGGTCATCTTCTTTTCTCCATCCTTATAAATATGTTCGAAGTCGAATCCAACCTGCAGCTTATGAGTACCTGCTTGTATGTTTCCGGTCAGTTTACCACCAGCATTCCATGCATCTACAGTGGTGACTGCCTGCATGGTTTTACTTGCCTGCCTGTTCATATTGTCCATCACATGATGAACGGAAGAGAAATACCCTTGAAATTGTAACGATTGCCATGTTTTACCAAGGTCCTGAGCAATATAGTTAAGTGAAGAAATATTGGTTTGATCGAGCCGTTCATCCATGGGTAAAGCAGGATACATGACATTTTTCCCCTGATCATAAGCATAGGTAAGGATGATTTGGTGGTTCTTCTTAATTACAAAACCAGCCCCAGCCGTACCATAGATCTTTTGGAAAGAGGTGTTATAAATCTCATGATTACCGGCTGTATAACTTCCATAACCCTTATAACCACAACTGGTATTTAAGAATATCTTATCGTTACCACCGGACAGTGCAATGTGCTCACGCTGCCCGTTCCAATTTGACTCGAAACCATACAATACTTCCCCATGAATTTCAGGTTTCGCGTATGGGTGGGGCAGTTCTGTTTCCAGATTGATCAGTGCACCCAGTACCGGTCCGTATTTCAGTACATAGGGTCCCTTGATGATCTCCATTTGCCGGATATTCTCACTTTCGACATGAGCTGCCACCGGGTCCATCCTGTTCGGACAACCTCCTTCAATCTTAACTCCGCTATTCAATAATACTGTGACCTGGTTGTATTTGAATCCCCTGACGACAGGATCAATGCCAACGCCCCCTTTCCGGATTCCCGAAACATTGGGCGTCTGGCGAAGAAAATCACCAATATCCCTCACCGCTTTAAATTCAAAGGTTTTTGAAGGAATGACCTTAATGGGGAAGAAGTTTACGGATTTACCATAAACTTCGACCTCTTTGAGTTGCAGTGTGTCCTTCAAAAGTGTTTCCTGGGCTTTCATCGCACCTGGTAATCCAGGGATTAAACAGGCAGGCACAATGATTCTAAAAAACCATAAATGATTCTTAATGGAGAAGTTTCTCATGGTTCATAATTTCGATACCATGTTTACCTATATTTTTATTTTTTAAGGATTGTATCCAGAACCTTTTCCTTTGCCAATTTCTTAGTACAGAAAAACCAATCATAGCATTTCATATCCTCATCTTTCGACTCCATCCTGTCTTTGGCTACACCACATGAACCTGCAGTGGGAACGATTACATCATCACCTGGACGCCAATCGGCCGGAGTTGCAATTGAGAAAATATCAGCGGTTTGCAGGGCAATTATTACCCTGTAAAGTTCATCGAAATTCCGGCCAAGACTCAACGGGTAATAGATTATCGCCCTGATAATACCCTTTGGATCAATAAAGAATACAGCCCTGACTGCCTTTGTGGTACTTTCACCAGGCTGTATCATGCCATATTTCTTAGCTACATCCATTGTGATATCCTCAATCAAGGGAAATTTCACTTCGACGTCCTTCATTCCTTTGTACTCAATCTTTTCTTTGATCGTTCGCAACCACGCAATATGGCTGAATAAACCATCAACAGAAAGTCCGACGAGTTTACAATTGGCCTGTTCAAATTCCTTCTCCAATTTGGCAAAGGTCATGAACTCGGAAGTGCAGACCGGGGTAAAATCAGCCGGATGGCTGAATAGGATTACCCATTTGCCGGTATAATCGTCCGGGAAATTTATTTCACCCTGTGTCGTCACTGCTTTAAAAGCAGGAGCTGAATCTCCGATGCGTGGCATAGAGATTACATTTTGATTTGTTTCCATAAATTTTAATTTTTAACATTGGCTTTTATTACAAATTTATTGTAAAAATGTTCTTTTTTATATTTTCTCTAACGCTTGGCTCAAATCGTCGATGATATCCTTGGCATTTTCAATTCCTACTGAGAACCTTACCAGATCGTCCGAAATACCGGCTTTTTCTTTATCTTCTTTTGAAACTCCGGCATGGGTCATTGAGGCAGGATGCTGGATCAGTGTTTCAACTCCTCCCAGTGAAACAGCTAAAACGGCAAGATGGACATTATCCATCAGTTTTCTTCCTGCTTCAAGGCCACCCTTTAAACCAAAACTGATCATGGAGCCAAAACCCGACATTTGTCGTTTCGCCAATTCATATTGCGGATGAGAGGCCAATCCGGGGTATTTAATCCAAGCGACTTTAGGGTGTCCCTCCAGAAAACGAGCCACCTTCATGGCATTCTCCTGATTACGATCCATGCGCACTGACAATGTCTTTACTCCCCTCAGCACCATATAAGCCTGATGGGGATCCATATTGCATCCCATATACACCATGCAATGACGGATTTTTTTATACAAAACAGCTTCCTTGGTAACGATAATACCACCGACAATATCGGCGTGACCATTGATAAACTTTGTAACGGAATGAAGCACAACATCTGCTCCAAGATCCAATGGTTTTTGCAGGTAGGGAGAGCAAAAAGTATTATCCACAACCAACACTAAGCCATGCTCCCTTGCGATTTCGGCGCAGGCAGCAATGTCGGTAATATCCATCGTTGGATTTGCCGGTGTTTCGATATAAAGCACTTTGCTGTTCGGCCGGATTGCTTTTTTGATTTCTTCAATATCCGCAGTATTGACAAACGATGCTTCAACCTGAAAACGGGAGAAATCCTGCTCCAAAACACCCCGTGCTGGCCCATATACAGCCGCGGTACTGATAATATGATCACCGGCATTTAACAACGCCATATAAACACTTGTTATGGCTCCCATTCCTGAACTGGTGGCTACTCCACCGAATCCATTTTCCAGAGCGGCAATATTTTGTTCTAAGGCACGGATGGTTGGATTTGCTATCCTGGTATAAATATAGCCATCGCTTGCACCTGAGAAACAATCGGCACCGTGTTGCGCACTTTTAAAGCGGAAGGTTGAGGTTTGGTAAATGGGGACTGTAGCCGAAAGGAACTGATCCTCAATTTCTCCTGCATGGATTAGCTTTGTAGTAAAGCCTGCATCTTCAAGGTTCATGTTAGTTACTGTTAAGTTTTACAATAGGAATTATAATTTTAAAAGATAATGTACAAATGTTCATGTCATAATTCATTTCGCCTTAATCCCTTTCATTGTGATATATTCCAAAAGGAATTACCAGCCCGAAAGTTATCCTGCTGCCCATATTATAAATACCCACTTCCTTCAGCCTGCTAAGATGATCGTAATATTTTGTATCCAGCAGGTTTGTACCGCTAATATATAATGTCCATATCTGGTTTTGAACCTTAAGTTTGGTCCCCACATTGAAGTTCAGAAGAACATATCCTTGTGTAACGGTTTCAAAAATATCTATCCTGTCTTGGATAAAATGGGTTTCCAACTCAAGCTGAATGAATGGTTTTTTTAATGCACTGGCCTTTCGTGTCTTAAATGTCCATTTCACCTGGTCGGTCAGATGAAGTGCCGGGATAAAGGGTAAAGGAATGCCGGTCGATAGATTACCGCCCCATACATAATCGAGGTTATTATCGAAATGTAAGGCTTCCACCGGATGAATATCCAGCTCAAATTCAAAACCTTTCAGAAGTGAATTTCCCTGGGCATAACGGTAGACGGGGTACCATATACCATTCACCTCCTTTTTCTCCCCGTTAATATTCCTGTAATAAATAAAATTGTCGATGATGTTGTAAAACCCGTTAAATGCCATGTTCAGGTATTTATTATCCCACGAGATTTCACCGTCGATCTGCAGACTTGTTTCCGGGTTCAGGTCCGGGTTCCCGATCTCGTATCTGAAAGTGCCCTCATGAAGGCCATTCGCGCTAAGTTCTGATATATTTGGGGCGCGAAATCCTCTCCCGATATTGAATTTGAAATTGATTGCTTCGTTTAGCCTGAAGGTCATCCCGGTAGATCCGGTAAATGCTGAGAAATTTGTGCTAAAGGCACGGAATAAAGTATCGTATGAAGGAGCAGGATGCCCAAGGGTATCCAGGTACAGGGGATATACTTTCACATGCCTGTAGTCATAGCGCAATCCGAGATTAAGTGTGAACCTCTCCCGGGTTTTTTTTGCATACACAAACTCTCCCCAGTCCTGCAGGTCATAATCCGGGATCAGGTAATCTGTGCCATGATTACGGTTGATCTGGGTCATGCCTGAGATACCTCCGACAAGTTCAAGGGATTTGCCGAGAAGGTGGGTATACCGCAGATCGTATGTCCATGAATCTATGTGGAAAAACAATCCGGGAGCATCCGGTGTTTCCCCGAATTCTTTCCTTTTGTTACTTTGGTAACCGACACTAAACCTGATTTGGTTATCATTGAACAGCAGGTTTGTAATGGATGAGATTTTATTATGGCTCACAAGCTGGAAAGGAATGTCAATGGAATAGCTCTTAGCCCTTTCTTCTGAGACAATATTTCCCTGGTAATCAATGAACTGATTTGTAGCTGAATCACGTGTTCCGTCAATCATCCCGATTTTCGTATTGAACGAACTGAAATGCAGATGGGAGTAACCCCATTTCTTTACCACTCCAGCCATCAGTGAAAAGTTCTTTTCATCAAAACCTGAATTATAGACCCATTCCGTGGGAGTATGGTATGAAGCTGCTGTTTTATACGTTCCCCTTGCCCTCCATATCCAGCCGTTCTGGTTCCCTTCCACCATGGCCGAATTACCAAAAAGCCTGTTGTTAGTTGAAAACTGGGAAACCCATTCACCATCTATTGACCCAAGCTTCGCAGGAGTCTGCTCAAGAATATTAATGACTCCTCCCATTGCATCCGATCCGTAAAACAAGCTTGCTGGGCCTTTCATGACCTCAATGCGATCGGTCGAGAACTGATCGATCTCGATACCGTGTTCATCCCCCCACTGGTTCCCTTCCTGCCTAACCCCTTCGTTAATAGTAACGATACGGTTGTAACTCAGTCCCCGTATAACCGGTTTGGATATCTCTCCTCCAGTTGTAATCTCGGAAACCCCAGGTACTGTTGAAATTGAATTGATCAGGTTGGTGGATGGGACATGCAATAACTGGTCTTTATTGATAGGCGTTATTGAGATGCTGCTGCGGTCATTGTCGGACGACAGGGCATTTCCTGTCACCACGACTTCCTTTGCTTCGATTACAGAAGGGTTGAGTTGAAAATCCAGGGAGTGTACCTTTGATAGATCAATGGTAACAACCTCGGCCTTATACCCCATGTAACTAACCTGGATTACCAAGGATGTTTTAGGGAGATTGCCCAGCTTATAAAAGCCATCCATATCGGTCGATGTTCCGGCTTTCAGGTCAGGCAAATACAATGTTGCACCTGGAAGGATTTGTCCTGTTTCCTTGTCGATAACATGACCCGATAATACATTCTGGCTATAACTCAGATAGCTGCATAAAAGGAGGAATATATAAATAATAGGAAGTATCCTGTTTATCATAAATTGGAAACCTGTTTATGGATTGTCTATATAATTTTTTACAAAAATAATGAACATTTGTTCATAATGATAAAATATTTTGTACTTATGTCAAAAAATTAAAGAACATGCCAGGAATGAATCATAACGGTCCTGAGGGAAAGGTACCCTGTACCGGAAGAGGATTAGGCCCTTGCAGAAAACCATCAGTTTCATCCCCTGGTTCTGACGAATATAAATTGGTTAAAGGAATGGGATTAAAACGGAAGGCGGGAGGAGGACATGTGAAAGACCGAAGGTTGCAAACGGAAACCATTAAAAACAAAATTATGAAAATAGCGATTTCTGGTCAGGATGAAGACCTGACCATTTGTTTCTGTTCCCTTATATTATTGTAGTATGTTTCTGTTTCAGTGAACATAAGTATTTTGTTAATTATTGTTTTAAAGCAAAACTTTATGGATAATCAAATTCCAAATAGCTTCTCTCAAACACAGCAATTCAAGGTTGTTTTCCCAAAACACTTAAATTCCAGTGAAACATTTTTGGCGGAGAAGCAATGCAGTGGCTGGATGAGGTCGCTTCTATTACTGCTAACCGCTATACCCGTCAACGAATGATCACCGTAAAAATTGAGAATGTTCACTTCCTGAAACCAATATTACCCAATACCATACTTAATATAGCCGGAAGAATTGTTAAAATCGGGAATGTAAAAATATTTATTGAAGTCGAAGTTTTTTCCGAGGATATGTTTTCTCAACACCTGGAAAAAACAATGGAAGCAGATTTTGTTTTTGCAGCCTGCAATGATGATTTATCTCCTACTCCTTTAAAAATGCAGAAGGACCTTTAAACCTGTCATCTGACTTTTTTTGGGAAAATTGCTCAACTTTTCCAGTCAGCCAGCCCAGCCGTAACCCTTGAATATCATCTATCATGGGAAGACAGGGTTTTATATCAAGCAACGGCGATTGGTCGATCATGTCAATATCCTCAACAATTAACCGGTTCTCATTAATCTCTATCAATCTTACGGTTGTCATGCCTATTGGGTTAGGACGTAATGGGGAACGGGTTGCGAAGATGCCACGTAATTCATCATCAAGGAATGGCTTGACAATCAATGCATGTTTTTCAACCAAATGAAGATGGTAAATCAAAATGATATGTGAAAAGCCCTCCAGATCTTTTAATCCGGCAATAAATTTCGGAAAAATTTCAATGGTTGCCTTTATGCCCTTTCCTCCGGCACCTTGAATGGGAATATTGTCCATGGTGTTGAAGGGCGTATGGATAATTCCGATAGGGGTGTAAATGATTTTTTGCATTTTTAAGTATATGACATCGATCTCTTTGGGGCGTCAGGAGAAATTTTCAAATGATTATTATTTTACCACTTCTGATATTTTTTACAAAATACATTGCAAAGGAACGATATAAAAAATGAGTCCATTTGCCAAAAGGAACGATGATCAATGCTCATTGTGCAAGAATGGTTAGTTGAAATAAGTACATCCAAACATTTTGATCAAGGATACTGAAATCAGAATCCCGATAATCTTGTCAGCTAAACCGATGTTTTATTCCAATTTATAATTATTGAATTTATTTTATTTTTCCTGCTGCATTTATAAGATTTGAAAAATATATAGCAAAAGGTCTGTATGCCAGATGCGACCATTTTGAAAAAGGCACTTCAATAATTAACATTGGAAATAAAATCATAAGGTGGATCACATAGGTATAATAGGTTAAATAAGGCATACCATTGATCCTGAAAAAATGTAATAAAATGCCTGTAACGGCAGTAAGCATAAGCAGGACTAAAAAAATAAAGTCGGTAAAATGTGTTTTTTTGCTTTTTTCCGAACTTTTTTTAATTCTTAATACAGCAAAGTAAATGATCCCGGCAATTAGCCCAAATGTTGCATAATAGCCTAAAAGTCTTTGCGGATTGTACCACGCGTGAATCTCATCAGTCTGGAACCAGCCTAAAAAGCCAACGATCATTGTAAAGAGCAGGACGTAGCTTGACATTAGAAGGAAGTGAACCAACCAGTAAGTGTATTTCCCTTTTTTAAGTTTTTTGTACCATGAGACTTTTTCTATTTCACAGTCGGCAAACCTGTGCTGTGTGGCAAAATGACCGATAAATGAAGGTAGCATAGTAAAATAAAGTTTGAACGGAATCTTAACATCTTTTCGGCTTAGCACGATCTTCAGATACATATTAAAAATATTCGACAGGAGAAAGAATGAAAGTATTCCAGCTACGATCCAATCTGCCAGTTCAATGATACGCCAAGGGGCGAAAGAATTGAGTTTAACGCCTCCGTCAGGGGTGAGGTCGGTTGTCATCTTACCATGGAAAAACACGAATGCCAGAAGCACTAGAATGGCAATGAACAGAATTGCACCAATCTCCCAGTATTTCGAAGTATAAAGCTTTCTTGAAAAACCTGTCCAATCATATTGAGCAGTGAGCCATCTTCTGAGTGACATCATAAGCTCACCCGGATTTGCCGTTTGAGGGCAATAGGTGGTACATTCACCGCAATAATAACAAAGCCATGGCTTTAACGATAATTTTATATCATTTTCCATTCCTAAGATACTGAATCGCACCATTTCTCTTGGAAATGAATCTTGTTCGGTTGATAAAGAACATACAGCGGTGCAACTGCCACAATTGTAGCATGAATTAAAATTAAACGCACCATATTTCTTTAATTCTTCCCCGAATCTCGGATTAATCTTAACCATTATTTTTTATTTTGTAATAAAAATATTCATCCATATCATCAACTTCAGCGGTTTGCACATAACCATATTTTACAAGTGTCATGAGGTAGTACACTATTTCAGATTCAGGCATATTAATTTTTTTGGTCAGTTGTGGAATGGTCATCTTGCTTTCAGTAAGTGCACCGATGATCATTTTTTTCATTTTATTAAAATATTTCAGGTTTTCGATCACTCCCGAAGAGACTTCCCGCTTATCTTTCAGGTATTTAAAGGTTTTCCCCTTTTCAACTTCCATAGTACTACATTTTAATCAACAGCTTTATTATTCATTAGCATATTAGCACATCAGCACATTCATTTACCCAGCCAACGTCTCAATCATACTTTCTATTTCCCGGTCTGAATAAGAGACCAAATCAATCGCATCTGACGGGCATACCGGCAAACACATTCCGCATCCTTTGCACACTGAATTATTGATCACTGCGATGGATTTTGTACCATCTTCTGCCTTTTTAATGGCATCGAACGGGCAAGCTTCTGCACAAGCGCCGCACCATGTGCAAAGGTTTTTATCAATTCTCGCAACGATGGGTTCAGTTTCCAATTCTCCTATACTCACATAAGAAAAAGATTTTGTTGCCGCCGAAAGTGCTGAATTCACTGATTCCATAATATTTTTGGGACCCTGGCATGCACCGGAGATGGTTATTCCATTACTGACGGTTTCAACAGGGCGAAGCTTCATGTGTATCTCATTAAAAAATTTATCCCTGCCCCTGGGCAATTTAAACAGCGATCCTACTGAATTATTTGCCCGTGGCACCATCCCTGTTACCAGCACCACCAAATCGGCCTCAATTTCCATCTCTTTCCCCCCGGTTAAAATATCGTTAATTTTAACTATAGTTTGATTGCCTTGCCAATACACAACCGGGAGCGCATCTTCATACGATTGCAGATATATATCACCCATCTGCAAGGATTCGTTGTATAGAACCTCTTGCTTTCCGTACGTTCTGATACCCCGGTTAAAATGGTAGTTATATATATTGGCAAATTTCTTCTTCACCATGATGGCCGTGTGAATGGCTGATGTACAACAATAACGGGAACAATACTTATTTTCTCCCTCAACCTGCCGGCTTCCGACACAATAGATGTAAGCAATATTTTTAATTTCCTTGCCTTTAAACGTAAATTTCTTATCACTTAAGTCTAGTAATCGTTTGAATTGAGGTAGCGTTACTACATTGTCGATCTGTCTATAGCCAAACTCCCCGTCATAGGGCGTATATGGATCAAAGCCAATAGCCATTAGCACAGAACCTACATGGATGTCAACGATCTCTTCTTTTTGAGAGAAATCAATGTTTTCGCATATTTGTTCACATTTACCACAACGCGTACAATTTTTAATATCAATAACCGGTGCCTGTGGATATTCACTGGGGAAATTATTGTAAATGGCTTTGCGGCCGGTAATGTTAAAATTAAAATCATCGGGAATTTCAACCGGACAAGCGTCAATGGCGGCCTGCAATTTTCCCTGGTTACATTTTTCTTTTATATAGCGAGGTGTTATTTTTATTTTTAATCCGAAATCACCGATGCTTCCGGCATTTGTAATTACTTCAGCCCCGGTAAAAAGCTTAACGTTTGGTCGTTTTATAAGGTCATTATAAAGCCTGGTTACCAACTCCTTTCCGGTTTCATTGGTAGTAAACAACACATCCCATTGAGCGACTCTGCCACCAATAAAATGCTCCCGTTCAATCAGATAAACCGGACAGTCCATGTTTGACAGTTCGATAGCGGCCTTCATCCCCGCTACGCCACCGCCTATTACAGCAACGGCCTTCTCTGATTTGATTTTAATCGGTTCAAGTGATTCGGCAAAACGGACTTTTGCAATGGCGGCCTTTACAAGATGGATTGCTTTTTCAGTAGCCCCCACCTTATCATCGGAATGAGCCCATGATGCTTGTTCGCGGATATTGGCATGAACATAGTTGTATTTATTTAAGCCCGCTCTTTCGGTAACTGCCTTAAAGGTTATTAGGTGGAGTTTTGGGGAGCATGAAGCTACAACGACCCCATCCAATTTATTATTTTTTATATCCTCCACCATCTCTTTCTGGTTTGAATCGGCACAGGCAAACATGGTTGTTTTGGCTAAGAAAACGCCCTCGTCATTTTCCACTGCGTGTTTTACCTTTTCCACATCCACATAATCGGAGATGTTTCCGCCACAATGGCAGATATAAACACCTACTTTCTTGTTCATTGTTTCTGGATTAAATAACCAATTGCCTCGGAAGATGCAGCACCTGCTGAAAGAATGGAATCAGGAATATCCATCGGGCCGGAAGCTGTTCCTGCGACAAAAACCCCATCGATGCTTGTCCTGGCTGGACTTGCAAAAGAATCAACCTGATAAACAAACTTGAACGGATCAAGTTTTAATTCATCATTCGAAAAAAATGTTGCAGTATCCTGATTGGCAAGGACCCCGACCGATAACACGACCATATCATGTTCAGATTCCTTCACGATTCCCTTATTGATATCTTCGTAACGAAGCATCATGTTTCCGTTTTCTTTTTCAGAAATACGACCGATTTTGCCTTTTATAAAATTCACCCCCATTCCCTTGGCTTGTTCATAAAACTCCTCAAACCCTTTCCCAAACGATCTGATGTTGATGTAATAAATAGTCACATCCGCCATTGGCAATGCGCCCATGAGCAATTGTGCCTGTTTGATAGAATACATGCAGCATATCTGCGAGCAAATCGGGTTTTCCACCGTGGCGTCCCTTGATCCGGTGCAAAGCACATAGGCAATTTTATCGGGTACTTTTCCGTCGCCGGGTCTCAAAATAGTGTTAAACGGGCGTGTTGGCGCCAACTGCCTTTCCATCTGCATAGAGGTAATCACATTTTTATACAGCCCATAACCATAACGAGGCATCATTAGTGGATCGAATAGTTTAAAACCTGTGGCAAGAACAACTGTTTTAACTGTAACCTGATATTCTTCGGGTTCTTGTGTGAAATCAATACAATTGGTCGGACATACCTTTTCGCAAGCGCCGCAGAGTGTACAATTCTCAATATCAATGGCTGCGATTCTGGGGCTGGCAATGATAAACGGTATGTATGCTGCTTTCCGGCCGACAAGGTCCATCTGATATTGGTCACGAACAATTACCGGACACGCCTCTTCGCATAACTGACAACCCGTACAATCTTCCGCAATCACATAACGGGGGTTTTTAACAACGGTTGCATCGAAATTATTATAAGCTATTCTTACAATTTTTTTTACTTCACTCCCCGTGAAAAGCATTATACCCGGATGCCTGGAAACTTCGGACACTTTAGGGGTCGTAATACATGCGGAACAATCCAGCGTAGGAAATACCTTGCTTAGCAAAATCATTTTTCCGCCAATGGACAAATCTTTTTCGACTAACAATACTTTAAATTCATTGTTGGCTAAATTTAACGCTGCTTCACATCCAGCAATACCACCTCCAATAATAAGCGTATCAAACGAGGCATGATTAATTCGTCCCTGCATAATTACGTAAATGAATTTTTTAACAAATATTCATTAAAACTTTTCATCTGCTTAACAAACGATTCGCTGCACACCGAACAAATTGCAGCCATCCGCAACCGGGCAGGTTCGATCTGCCTTTCTTTCATTAGTTGCTGGGTGTAACTCACCATTTTCCCGGTTTTTTCTGTACATGATTCCCCATAAGGACAATCACTGCCATCGGCAGCAATAAAAACTCCATCGAACCCCTTTTCATAAGCATATAAAATCCATCTCGGTTTTATGCCACTTGAACAAGGAATGGACAAAGTATAAACTGTTGGAGGGTAATGCAACTTAAGTAATCCCGCCATGTCAATGGCAGGATCAGATATTTTCTCAGTAGAAAACACCAGGATTTTAGCATTTTTTTTATAAACCCCATCCATATTGAAATTCTATTTTTTCTTCATGTAAATTTTAAAATAACCACTTTCTTCAATGGTACCAAGATACTCATGGCCTTGCTTGGTACACCATTTTGGAACATCTACTTTCGTTCCTTCATCGGCAGATAAAATTTCCAGGATATCGCCTGGTTTAATTGTGACAATGGCTTTTTTTGCTTCCAATAATGGTCCCGGGCAGGCTGTTCCTCTGGCATCAACAGTTTTTGTTAGTTGCAATTTTTTTAATTCTTCGGTTGTCATAATTTTAGATTTTAAAGGTTTTTGAATGTTAAATAAATAAGTTAACATCTGCCTCCTGTGCAGCGGTAATATAGGCTCCAATTCCACAAATATCATCGGCCAAGTCAATAAAGTCGTCCAGTTTGTCAGCACCCCAGACCTTTCCGGCAAGACCGCAGATATGAATCTTTACATCTGTAATGGCTTTGGCTTCTTTAAAAAATTCAACCCATGTTTTCACTTTGAGGTTTTTTAAAGATTGTAAAAATTCCTCTTTCATATCAGGATTTTCGGCCATTTGAAGTTTGTCAGGGTTATCCCCGACATCTTTTCTAAAAGCACGGGCACCTTGTAATAATACATAGATGTCGACTTTCATATCATCTGCCGCAGCACCGCTCAGGATAACTCCTGCAGCAGTTAATTTATCGACGCTACCTGTATATAGCGCAATACATAATTTTTTTGTTTCCATAAGATTTGATTTTTAGTTATTTGACATTAATTATAACACTTTTACAAATAGACTCAATACTTCTTTATGTTCAACAACCTATCGCGTGAGGCTAATTAATTTTTTTTGTGAGATACCTCACATTTTGTAACTTTGCAATATGAAAAACGAATGCCTGAAATGTGCTGTTAAATCGAATGCTGTTTCAACATTAAATGAAGAGGATCTTGAAAAGCTTTCTCATAATTGTGCACTGGTCAAATTCATTAAAGGTGATTCCTTGATTAAGCAAGGCATATTATCCTCGAATGTTGTTTACTTACGAAAAGGGATCGCTAAAATTCATATAACAGGACCTTATTATGAACAAATAACCCGGTTGGTTAAAGCGCCTTGTTATTTAGGCCTGCCAACAACATTTGGGGATAAAATCAATCAATATTCAGTTACTGTAATTGATAATGCTGAGGTATGTTTTATCGATATCAATGCCTTCCGGTTGTTATTGGGAAAAAACGCGCATTTTGCATATGAGATTATGCTTGAGCTTTGCAGAAATGAACTTGCCATTTTTCACAAGTGTGCCAACCGTACTCAAAAGCAAATCCGGGGAAACATTGCAGATGTGTTATTAGAATTTGCAGACTATATTTATGAATCAGATACATTTACCCTGCCTCTTACCCAGGCAGAGATAGGAAACCTCGTCGACGCAAGCCGGGAGAGTGTGAGCCGTGTATTAACCGAATTTAATAAAGACGGAATAATCTGCATCACAGGAAAAAGAATAGAAATTACAAACAAGAAATCTTTGGTAATGATCAGCGAAAACGGGTGATAATATTCCGGATGGTAAAGACCAAAAACTGATCAGACTTCTATTTCGACTCTTGACACCAGCTACCATACAAACTGCACTGCCACCAATGATTAAAACGCCTGTTCAATTTATTAAAAAGTAAATATAATGTTAAGTAATGCACCAATAACAATTGCAGTAAACAACATGATTAACACAATTTTTAACGCATTTTTAATTCCCAACTCTTTTGTCAAAGTAAAAAATGTTGCTATGCAGGGAAGATACAATACCATAAATACAGAAGCAATTATGAGTTGTTTAATATTTAAATTAAACAGTGCAAGTAAGGCAATAGAAACATCTTTTCTTAAAAATCCTAAAATCATTACAGAAATTGTTTCTTTTGGGAGCCCTAAAATACTTGTTATTGGCTGACCAAAAAGGTTGGCAAGAAAATTTGTTACACCTAAAATATTTAGAATCCCGATAATGAATACACCGACAATTATTAAAGGCACAGCTTCCATAATAAAAGCCTTTACCCTTATCCACATTTTTTTTAGTACCATAGGTATATATGGAATACGATATGGTGGTATTTCAACAAACAACTCAGGAGCCTCACCTTTAATGAGCTTATTAAGAATAAAACTATTTAATACGGCAATTAAAAAAAATATTGAAAATATCAGTATAATATATTTAATACCATGTGGTGCAATTAAACTTAATATCAAAGCGGTTTGTGGCATGCATGGCGCAATCATAAGAACTAAAACGGTAGCAATTATTTTTTCTTTGGTAGTTTCTAAAATACGGGTAGAAAGCATTGCGGGCACTTTACAACCAAGTCCGAGAATTACCGGTATAGAGGCATATCCGTGAAGACCTATTTTATGAAGTAAAAAATCTAATAAAACTGCTAACCGTGGCAAATATCCAATATCTTCCAATAAACTTAAAATAAAATAAAATGCAATCATGTACGGTAAAACTACAACCAAGGGAATATATATGCCGGTTGTCAATAAACCGAATGATTCCATTACTTTAGGTGTTGTCCCAAGAAGCAGATGTTGTAAAAAATCGAATGGTAAAATTGTATTTACTACATTAACAATTGCCGGATAGTAAAAATTGTTAAATAATGGGGTAAGTACATAATTTATCAGTCCCTCGCCAATAAATCTGACTGCTATTAAAGTTACAAAGAGAATCATTAAAGCAAATGGGATACCTGTCAATGGCCTGATGGATATTTCTTCTAATCTGTCAAGAAAAGTATGATGTCTATGAGATAATTTTTGTACCTGAGTAACAATATTGCCTATTTCATGCCATTTTTCCTCTTCTTCATACTCATAGGTCTTTGATTTTGTTTCAGGTAATCTATTTATTATTTCTTTTATACCTTCCCCTGTTAAAGCACAAGTAGGAATAACAGGAATATTTAATTTTTTTTCAAATTCAGTTACATCAATATAAATCCCAAGATGTTTTGTTTCGTCCCAAAAATTTAGTGCAATAATGACTGGAATGTTTTGTTTTAATAATTGCAGAGTAAGATTTAAGTTCCTTTCTAAATTTGTTGCATCAACAACATTTATTATAAAATCACCACCTTCATTAAGCATCTTAACTGCAACTTCTTCTGCTTTTGAAGTTGGCTCAAGGGTATAAGTTCCTGGAATATCAATAATTTCAAATTTTTCTTTACCTATTGACAAATATCCTTTAGTAAAATCAACTGTTGAACCAGGGTAATTTGAGGTAATAACATTTATACCTGTCAGACGGGAGAAAATTACACTTTTCCCAACATTTGGATTTCCAATCAGCAGTATTTTCTTCATAAAATTCTTATTCCTATTTACTTCTTCTGTTGTGAAATTGTTTCTACAATAATTCTTTCTGCAATCCCATAACCAACAGCAACATGAGTATTACCAACTTGGACAATTACAGGACCCCGTAAAAATTGCGAGTTGATTTTAGTAATTTCTTTACCTATTCTTATTCCCAATGCATCTAATCTTTTTAACATACCACAACCACCTTGAATATCAACAACCTTACATTTTTCTCCTTCTTTCAATTTCGTTAATTTCATATAAATTTTATTGATGTTGTTATTTCAAATTTAGGTGGATTTGCAATTGTCTTTTTTACTTTGCAAAGTTCGGCTGCATTTGTGAAACTTCAAGCACAGCCAACCAAAATACCGGGTATATAAATAATACAAATACTATTATTAATGACCTTCTTTGTGTATAAAACCTCTCATTATTATTTGATGTTAAAATAAAATTGTAGATATTTTTTAAGCAAACCTAAAATTCCGTAAATAATAAACCTGATTGTTAAAATTGATTTTTTTAATTAAGCCATTATCAATCAGTATGTTTAATCTTTCTTCCGTTGCGTTGGATTTGGCCATTAACTCCAAAACAGCATCCCTTCGCATGGGATGAACGGCTGTTATGCTTAAAATGTCATTGGTGAAATTACCCGATGAAGCAAAGGCATTCCCTTCATATCCATTGAGAAGTTCAGTAGAAATAGAGTGCGAGGTAAAAATTTTATATGCAAAGGCAATGGTTGCCTCATCGGCAGGAAGAATATTTTTAAATGCTGTCGGGCGTGTAGGGGTTGCGATATAGGCTAAATCGGGTTTTGTGTATTGCAGGTATTGTGTAAGCTTTACCAATTCTTCTTCAGTATCGTTTACGTCTTTTATCAGCATGGTTTCAGTAACCAACTTTCCTGTATAGACCTTTGAAAAGACCTGAATAGCCTTTAGAATTGACTCGAGATTTAACATTCTGTGGGGCTTATTGATTCTTTTCCATGAGGAATGGTTAACCGTATCCACTTTAATCGAAATATAATCGGCATTCATCAACTCAGCCTGAACGTCCTTACAGTCTATGAGTGAACTGTTTGTAATGACGGCTACCGGGAACCCGAAAGTTTTAAGTTTTACGATAAGTTCACCCAAATGTACATCCAGGGTTGGTTCACCATCAGGAACAATAGTGATATAGTCTGGTAAATCTTTCGTGTCAAGATTGTTGAATTTATGTTCTATCTGTTTAACAATTATGTCAGGATGGTAGAAATCCTCTCGTTTAACCTGCATTTTTTTTGCTTTACCAATCTGGCAGTAAGCACACGAGTAAGAACATACCTTGTGGGGGATGTTGTTTACTCCAATGCTTCTGCCAAGTCGGCGCGATGGTACAGAACCAAAGATAAGGTTTTCCATGATGTTGTTTGTTCCAGTATGAATGCATTAGATAGACAAACCCTCATACAAACCCTGCAATTGCTGCAATTAGCAGTTTCGACAAAGGCTTTGGCGTCCCTTAATATTATAGTCTCCATGGGGCAGATGTCTATGCATTTGCCACGTAACGAACATCTTTTTCTAGTGCTTCATATAATGTTTTCACCGTTATTTGTTGTAATAAGTTTTTATAGTGTTATAAACAAATTCATTGGTCATAAAATTGTTTTATTAAATTTATTTTTTTGATACATTTTTTTGATTTCATTCAGTTTGCCAGATAAAAGCATTCTTTTAAATGAAGAAATCTTATCAATAAACAGAATCCCTTGAAGATGGTCGTATTCATGCTGGAATATACGGGCTATTAACCCATCGAATTCTTCTTTAATAGAATTGAATTTGGTATCCTGATATCTGACCTTGATTTTTAAAGGGCGTACCACTTCTTCAAAAATTTCGGGAATGCTAAGGCATCCTTCTTTATTAATTCCGGTTTCGTTGCTTCGCCAAATAATTTCCGGATTAATAAAAGCTTTCTCATATTTGCAAATAGATATGTCATTTTCACTAAGCGGAGATGTGTCGATCACAAATACCCTTTTTAAAATTCCTACCTGTGGTCCTGCCAAACCAATACCTCCTGCTTTTTTAAGTGTTTCAAATAAGTTTTCAATTATTTGCACAGGAATGTCTTTCGGAGTGAATTCTTTAGAATATTTTCTGAGAACAGGGGAACCATATTTTAAAATAGGTAGAATCATATATTATATGACTTTTTTTTCAGAAATAGTAACCCAATAAATTGCCTGCTCAGGACAGTAAGAAAAACATAGTCCGCATGCATTACACTGTTCGTGACAAATTATATAACTCTCAGGACTACATGGCACTTTCATTGAAATACAATATTTAATGCACTTTGCACAAGCAGAACTTGATTCTTTAACAATTGCTCCATGCGGGCAAATAATATAGCACTTGTCGCACTTTGTGCATTTTGAAATATCTATGACGGGCAATTGAGCTTTTTCAATTTTTTTCACTTGAAATAAATTAAGGTTAGCCATAGAATAATTCTAATTTTTATTACGGTTTTACCTTTATTTCTGAAAGCAGCAGGTTAGCAACTTTTTCATAAGCAGTTATAACTGTTTTATTGCTTTGACTAAAAATACTCTTACCCTTTTCAGCCGCTTCGCCAACTTCTATGACTAAAGGAATTTGTCCAAGTAGCATTGTATTAAACTCTACTGCCATTTTTTGACCACCCTTTTTACCAAAAATAAAATATTGTTCATCGGGATGTTTATTTGGCGTGAACCATGACATGTTTTCAATAATACCAAGGATAGGCACTTTTAAATCTGGATTGGTAAACATTGATGCAGCTTTACGGGCATCGTTCAGGGCTATTTCCTGAGGTGTGGTAACAATGATTGCGCCACTGAGTTTTAACTTTTGCACAGTAGTAAGTTGAATGTCACCTATTCCCGGAGGAAAATCAATGATCATATAGTCAATGTCGCCCCACTGCGTGTCTTCAAAAAGCTGTGTTATAGCCTTAGCTGCCATGGGACCACGCCAGATCAATCCCTGATTTGTCGCAACAAAAAAACCGATAGACATAATTTTAACCCCAAATTTCTCAACGGGTAACATCATTTCCTTTTCGCCTGAAAACTTTACTCCCGGTTGCGCATTCTCAATCCCAAACATTTTAGGAATTGAAGGTCCGTAAATATCGGCATCGACTAACGCTGTTTTTAATCCTTTACGGGCAAACGTTATGGACAGGTTAGTTGCAACGGTCGATTTTCCTACACCACCTTTACCGGAAGCCACAACAATTATATTTTTCACTCCCTCCATCGGGATCTTTTCAAAAGAATTGCTCATATTAATCAGATTAATAATTAATTTGCTTATTTTACTTTTAACCTGAATTATTCATAAAAAAATGGAAAAGTTTGTTATCTCATTGATAATCATTATCTTTGAGGTGTATAAACTTTTAAACAAACTTTTCCATGAGTAAAGATACAAAAAGCCCAAATACCCATCTTGTTTCTGAT